>JAHFTG010000210.1 GCA_023269455.1 Opitutaceae bacterium
CGCCGGTTACCAACTGCTCTCCGCGACCACCGCCGATGACGCGCTCCGCATCGCCCGCAAAGCCCGCCCCCATCTCATCCTGCTCGACGTGATGATGCCCGGCACCGACGGCATCACCGCCTGCCGCAAACTCAAAGCCGCCGAAGCCACCCGCGACATCCCGGTGATTTTCATCACCGGACGCACCGAGGCGCCCGCCCGCGTGGCCGGCTTCGATGCCGGCGGCGTTGATTACATCGTCAAACCCTTCGAAGCCGCCGAAGTGCTCGCCCGCGTGCGCACCCATCTGGAACTCGCCCGCGCCCGCCGCGACCTCGCCGCCCGCCTCGACGAACTCCGCGCCGAAGTCGCCAAACGTGAGGCCGCCGAGACCGCCCGCCACGAGGCCGACGAACGTCTCTCCGTGCTCTCCGCCCGCGAAGCCCGCAAATGGAACGTCGCCGGCCTCGTCGGCCGCAGCCACGCGCTCACCGCGCTCCTCCGCGAAGTCGAACGACTCCAAGCCTTCGGCCGCGCCGGCGTTCTCCTCGTCGGCGAAAGCGGCACCGGCAAAGAACTCGTCGCGCGCGCCCTGCACACCGGCAGCCCGCGCGCGCACGCCCCCTTCATTCCCGTCAACTGCGTCGCCGTTCCCGGCGAGCTGATGGAGTCGATGTTCTTCGGCCACATGAAAGGCGCCTTCACCGGCGCAACCGCCGACCGCAAAGGCTTCTTCGAACTCGCCAACGGCGGCACCCTCTTCCTTGACGAGATCGGCGACATGCCCGCCGCGCTCCAAGCCAAGTTGCTCCGTGTGCTCGAAGACGGCCGCGTCACTCCGCTCGGTGCCACCGCCGAACGGCAGGTGGACGTCCGCATCATCGCCGCGACCAACGCCCACCTCGAAGCCCGCATCGCCGCCGGCACGTTCCGCCAGGATCTTTATTTCCGCCTCGCCCGCACCAGCGTGCGCGTGCCCCCGCTGCGCGAACGCCAGGAAGACATCCCGATCCTCGCCGCGCATTTCATTTCCCACTTCGCCGCCGAAATGAGCATGCGGCCGCCCGCCATCGCTTCGGAAGCCCTGGCCCTCCTCGTAAACCACACCTTTCCCGGTAACGTGCGCGAACTGCGCAACCTCATCGAAAGCGCCCTCATCGCCAGCGGAGGCCGCGAGATCACGCCCGCGCACCTGCGTTTCCTCTCGTCCACGCCCGCCCCCGAAACCCCCGCGCTCGTCACTCCCGCCGCGCAAGCAACCGCTTCCGCCCCCGACGGCCATCTCCCGCTCAACCTCGAAGCCGCCGAGCGCACCCTCATCCGCCGCGCCGTCTCCCAGACCGGCGGCAACATCGCCGAAGCCGCCCGCCTCCTCGGCGTCCACCGCTCACGCATCTACCGCGTGCTCGACGAAACCTCCGGATAACCCCGGCGTCGCCACTGTCCCCGGTCGCGACACTTGCGACACTTCAGGACGACACAACCGCCGCCCGAAAAGCACAGGATAATTTTTTAACAATTCAAAACAAACAGGTTAAGAATCACTAAAAACACATGGCACAAGCGCCGCTAACGGTTGTGCGCTGCGACTTCCGCAGCCTCCAGAACACGACACCACGCAACGCCATGAAAACTACACTGACTCGCCTCGCTTCCGCTCTACCAGCGCGCCGCACTTCGTTGCTCGCGCTGTGCTCACTGCTAGCCTCGCCCTTCGTCACGCCTGCCGCCCACGCCGAGGACGCCCCGCCGCCCTCCCGTCTGCACGCCCTCGTGAGCTTTGAGTTCTCGGACAAATACCTCACGCCCCGCGGCATGATCGTCCAAGATCAAGGCCTCACCTTCCAGACGCTCTTCCTCGGCCTTCTGGATGTCTACGACGGCAAGCCCACCGCCTTCATCAACAACGTGACTCTCGTCGGCGGATTCTGGAACGACTATGCCACCGACGCCGTGCGCGAACACGTCCCCGGCACCAGCACCACCACCAACTTCGTCGAGATCGACCCGATCTTCGGCGTCTCGTTCACGCTCGCGCAGGACTTCAAACTCGATGTGACCTACACCGCGTTCTGCATGCAGATCCTCGACATCGGCACCTCCGAGCACCTCGAGACCAAGCTCAGCTACAACGACACCAAGCTCCTCGGCGCCTTCGCCCTCCATCCCTACGTCAGCTTCTGGAAAGAACTCGATAACAAAGCCACCGCCGCCGCCAACTTCAACGTCCCGTCCAGCTACTACTTCGAGGTCGGCATCGCCCCCGGCACCAAGATCGGCGACGTAAAACTCGAGGCGCCGATGCGCGTTCTTCTCCCCTCCAGCAACTTCTACGGCGAGACCTTCGCCAGCAGTTCCTTCGTCGGTCTCTATGAAGTCGGCCTGAAGGCCTCCATGCCACTCAAGTTCATGCCCAAGGGCTACGGCTTCTGGGACGGCCACATCGGCGTCCGCTACATGAAGTTCGTCGACAAGAACCTCCAGCAGCTCGCCACCGACGGCGGCTTCGGACGCCCGACCAAAGACACCGAACAGGTTTACGCCGGCGTGACCGTGTTCTTCTAAGCCCGGCCCCGTCGCAACCACCCGGCATCCCGCCCCATGGCCACCACCTCGTCACAGTCCATCGAAGCCGAGCCTTATCCGTTCGGCTTCGTGCCCGAGAAATGCGCGCTGCTCATCATCGACATGCAGCGCGACTTCCTCGAACCAGGCGGCTTCGGCGCGATGCTCGGCAACGACGTTAACCAGCTCCGCCGCACCATCGAGCCCAACAAACGTCTCCTCGCCGCCTGGCGTAAGCACGGCCTCATGGTGATGCACACCCGCGAAGGCCACCGCCCCGATCTCGCCGACCTGCCCCCCGCCAAAAAAATTCGCGGACGCAGCAAGACGTGCATCGGCGACCCCGGCCCGATGGGACGCATCCTCGTGCGTGGCGAAGCCTGCCACGACATCATCCAGGAACTCTACCCGCTGCCCGGGGAACCCGTGATCGACAAGCCGGGTAAAGGCGCCTTCTGGGCGACCGACCTGCACGGGATTCTCCAAAACAAAGGCATCACCCAGCTCGTCGTCACCGGCGTCACCACGGAAGTCTGCGTCAACACCACCGTCCGCGAAGCCAATGACCGCGGCTACGAGTGCCTCGTGCCCGAAGACTGCGTAGGCTCCTACTTCCCGGAATTCCACGAAATGGGCCTCAAAATGATCCAGGCCCAAGGCGGCATTTTCGGCTGGGTCACGCACTCGGACCAAATCATCGCGGCGCTCGGCTGACATCGCCCGGCGCACGCCTTCACACCACCGCTTCGTTTTAAAATTTTAGCATCAACTCATCCAACACAGGGGAACCACACACATGACCACCATCGCCAAGCCCAAACTCTGGGTGCCGGGAGACTGGAACGCCTTCTTCGGCTTCGGAACCAACATCCTCGTCAACCTCCTCACGCTCACCGCGCTCCTGCGCTTCGTCCTCAAAATGCCCGACCCGCTCGTCTTCGGGCGCATCCTGCCCGCCGTCGGCCTGATGATGTTCCTGAGCACGGTGTATTATGCGTATCTCGCCTATCGCCTCGCCAAGAAAACCGGCCGCACCGACGTGTGCGCCCTGCCCTCCGGCATCAGCGTGCCGCACATGTTCATCGTCACGTTCGTCGTGATGATGCCGATCGGCCTCTCGACCGGCGACCCCATGAAAGCCTGGGCGGCCGGACTCACGTGGGTGTTTGTCCAGAGCTTCGTGCTGATGGCCGGCGGCTTCCTCGCCCCGATCATCCGCAAGATCACCCCGCGCGCCGCGCTCCTCGGCACGCTCGCCGGCGTCTCCATTTCGTTCATCTCGATGGCCCCGGCGCTGCAAATGTTCATGACGCCGCTCATCGGCCTGGTCTGCTTCGGCATCATTTTGATGAGCTGGTTCGGCGGCGTGAAATACGGAAAAATTCCCGCCGGCCTCGTCGCCATCGCGGCCGGTTCGTTGATCGCGTGGGGCTCGACCGCGCTGGGTTTGAACTTCGGCGGCATGACCGCCTCGGCGCTCGCGTCATCGGTGACGAGCTTCGGCTTCCACATTCCCCTGCCCGCGTTTTCCCACGTGTTCGCCGGCTTTGAATTTCTCGGCGTGATCCTCGTCACGGCGATTCCGTTCGGCATCTACGATCTCGTCGAGGCGATGGACAACGTCGAGAGCGCCGAGGCCGCCGGCGACAGTTATCCCACCACGCGCGTGCTCACGGCCGACGGCGTCGTCAGCCTCATCGGCTGCCTCATGGGCAACCCCTTCATCAACGCCGTTTACATCGGCCATCCCGGTTGGAAAGCGATGGGCGGCCGCATCGGTTATTCGGCGGCCACCGGCATCATGGTGATCCTGCTCTGCTGGTTCGGCACCATCTCGGTCATTTCCGCGATCATTCCCACCATCGCGATCCTCCCGATTCTGCTCTACATCGGCATGCTCATCGGCTCGCAGGCATTTCAGGAAACTCCCAAACGCCACGCCCCCGCCATCGTGCTGGCCATC
>JAHFTG010000211.1 GCA_023269455.1 Opitutaceae bacterium
TCGATGGCGGTGCCTTCCTCGGGGAGTTCGAAGGCGATCAGACCACCGGCAATGGGCTTGCCGGACTTGTCGCGAGCGAGAAAATCTTTGCTGAAATCCCAGCGCGTATGCAGCTCGTGGACGATAGTGCCGTCGAGCACTTGGTGCCGTGGGAGGCCACCATCAAGGTAGATCAGGCCGCCCTCTTTGTTATGGGAGGGAACGCCGGGGGCGGATTCTTCCCAGGCCATGTCAAGAGGCGGATGCGGAGCGCGGTGGCCGGAAACGCCGGGCACGAAAAAGGGGAAACCGGGACTATCATAGACGGCTTCGCGGTCATGGTCGGCGGGGATCTTGGCGCGAACTTCAACGCGCCGACCATCATCAATCAGACGCACGGGCGCGGGCGCCGGGGCCATAGCCAGACTCGGCATGGGCACGATGGCCGGAATGGGCGTGCCGGCTACGATCTCTCCGTCGGGCAGCGCTCGGTTCCAACCGGGAAGCGGGCGTCCGTCATGATCGAGGCGCGTGCCGGACTCGAAGACATCATGTGTGCGCCAGAGGGCCCACATGCCGCTGGCGAAGTGCGGATAAAAATGACAGTGGAAAATCGAATCGCCGATGGTTTCGTTGAGATTACCGCTGCCGTTGTGCGCGATCTCCATCGTGTAAGTGGAGCCGGGAGTGATCATCTGGCTGTCGAGGTAATGGCCGTCGTCGCTGTTGGGCGAACGCAGCCATTGGTGCGCGTGCAAGTGATGCACATGGGTGATGCCGCCTCCGGTGTGAAGGATGCGCATCGTCACCTGGTCGCGGATGTAGCTGTGGTAAACGTTGGAGGGATCGTCGGGATAGTAGGCCTTGGTGGCCTTCTTACCGGACAACGGTTGGAAGGCGGCCGCCGGGTTGGCCGAGCCGACGATGGCGGAGTTGATCTGCTGAGAACCGGTGGCTGGATCGGTGACGGTCTGATTCGGAGCGTTGGCCGGAACGTCCACGACCATGGCGGGATCACCGCAGGCCCAAGAGCTCAGGAAAAACTCCTCAAATTTGAGATCGACGGATTCCTTGCCACCCATGGGGCCGACGCCGAGACGGCTGGCAAGTACCTCGGCGCCGATGCCGGCGGAACCGTAGTTGATCGCAAAATTATCGGTGCCGGCACCGAGCACGGCGGAGAGCGGCTGCGAAGCGCTGAACTGTTGAAACGCCTGCACCGTGCCGAAGCTTTCGTGATACATGATGGTGAACTCGCGGAACGGTTCTCGACGTCCCGGGTAGGTCGGGTTCTGCGCGAAACCGGGTCCGTTTTCGGTAAACGGGAAGACCCCGCCGCCCGGTCCCGTGATGATCGCGGTGAGATCGCTGTAGATCAATTCGTCGCGACCGTCGGCGCGGGGCTGGGTCATGAGGAGGATGGGCTGACCGGCAAGCGGATGACCGGCGGGATAGACCGCGTTGTAATCCACGAGCGGACGACCATCGGGCGTGAAGACGCGGTCGTGACGGATGACAACGTCGGTCTTTTGCTGGCCCTGCTGATCGGCGTCACGTGTGCGGAAACTCCAAAGAGTCAGTTCGCCCTCTTCGGTGGTGACCGTGAGCGGTTTGCCGTCGCGGTCGGTCTTGCGCCAGCATCCGAAGCCCTCGCGACCGGGAACGATCAAGTGCCCGTCCTTGGCCGGCTCAACACGGTAGGCGGCGAGTTCTAGATCGTCGTGAGTGATCTGGCTGCGATACCACTGGGCATGCGCCGGTTCCACCGTGGCGGCGCCGAACAACCCGGCTTGCAGCTGACCGGCCCAATCGCCGCCCGCGCTGTAGAGCATGAAGGTGCCCTCGGCCTTCGCGTAGTATTTGTAGATGCGTTGCTGACCGGGCGCGGCGAGGCTGTTGGGGTTGTTGCCAACCCAGGTCGCATCACTGGCGATGCCGGGCTGCACCTGCCCGTTTGGTAACGTGACCGAGACGAGTTCCATGCCGGTGATATGAACGCCGGCCGAGCGCGTGACCGGTTGCAGCGAGGTGATCGCCCCACTGCCGCTACCGCTGGTCGCAGGATTGGCGGGCTGCGGCGAGAGGAGATTGGTGAAGCGGATTTCTAGGAACTGGCCTGCGTTGACGCGCAACACGATCGGACGGGCGCGTTTGTCTTTTCGCAGCATGACGTTGCCGGCGGCGATACCCTGCGCGGCCTCCATTGGCACGATGTCGCGGGCCAGCGCGAAGATCATTCCCTGCGGCTGCGCGGCGCCGAGCCGGTTGAACATGAATGGCTGATCGAGCGCCACGACATCGGCGAAGACGGTATTGCCGACGACCGATTCTTCAGAAGCGGCGGCACGAGGAGCCACCACGGCAAGGCAGGCAAACAGACAGGAGAACACCAAGGATAGGCCGAAGGAACGACGGGAACGTGGTTTCATAGGAGGTTGGATTGCGAGTGAAGCGCGTAAGAAAAAGCAAAAGACTGCGGGCAAAGTCGCCGCGCACCTTCAAATCATTTTAGCCAGTCAAGGTGGGCCATTTTACAGAGAACACTACACCGCTAACCCCTTAGAATTAGGGGGTCTTACAACTTGGCATCAGAACGTGCCACGGCCTCTTACTTTCATCACTCCGTTTGAAGAGTAACGACCCACACGTCGGTTAATCAGCGCGTTAAAGAATCTTTGATTTCCTCGGCCCTGCCTGTCTCCTCTCAGCTTCACGCCTCTAGGATACCGAGTCGCGTCAACCTCGCTTTTCCCCTATCATGCAACCCCTCTCACCGCTCGCCGCCGCCACTGACCTCGTCAGCTTCCTGATCAAAGCGAATGGCCAACCTATCGACGAACGCTGCGAAGTGGTAGCCATCACGACATCGACTGCCCTCAACCGCATCCCCACTTCCAGCCTCGTTGTAAACACCTCCCCCGACAACGCCGACGGCGGCCAAGACTGGGCCCCCGGAGTTAAAATCGAAATCCTTCTCGGCTATCAAGACACCCTCACCTCCGTCTTCTCCGGCGTCGTCCTCAAAAGCGCCGTGGGCCAGACGCGCGGCGGCCGCCCCACGCTCACGATCACCTGTCGAGACGCCGCCTCGGCCCTCACCCTCGGTCGCCGCAGCGCGCTCTACCTTGAAACCACCGACCGCGATGTGATGACCCGGCTCATCACCAACCACGGCCTTGCCGCCAGCGTCGCCATCACCCCGGCGCAGTCGGACAGACTCGCGCAATTTTCCTCCACCGACTGGGACTTCCTGCTCACCCGTGCCGAGGCCAATGGCTTTGTCGTCAACATCACTGCTGGCCACGTCTCCGTGCAGCCGCCCGCCTTCACGTCCGCGCCCCGACTCAGTCTCACCTACGGCGTGGACATCCTCGATTTCTCCCTCGAAGAAGACGCCGACACGCAGATCCCCTCCACATCCTCCTCCGCGTGGGATCCCGCTTCGCAAACCGTATTGTCTTCGACCGCCACCACCCAAAAACAGAACCCTCTCGGCGCCGATACCAGCGCCTCGCTCGCTGCGATCAACGGCTCCCAATCCCTCGCACTCGCCACCGCCGCCGCGCTGCCTCTCACCGAACTCCACGCTTGGGCCAACGCCCAACTCCTCAAATCCCGCCTCGCCAAGATTCGCGGCACGCTGAGCTTCCAAGGCAGCACCCTCGCCACCCCCGATTCCACCATCCGACTCGCCGGCCTCGGTTCACGCTTCGACGGCGATGCCTATGTGAGCGCCGTCACGCACGAAGTAAGCGACGGTCAATGGACGACCACTGCCACCATCGGACTCGACCCCGTCTGGTTTGCCAGCCGCCCCGACGTGAGTGCGCCGCCCGCCTCCGCGCTTCTCCCCGGCGTGTCCGGCCTGCACATCGGCACCGTAAAACAAATCGATCAAGACCCCGACAACCAGTTCCGCATCCTCGTCAACGTCCCCCTCATCGATGCGAACGGCGCAGGCCTCTGGGCCCGCCTCGCCCAACCCTACGCCACTCGCCAAGCCGGCACGGTTTTCTACCCCGAGATTGGCGACGAAGTCGTCCTCGCCTTTCTCGGCGATGACCCGCGTTTCCCCATTATCGTGGGCAGTCTTTTCTCCTCGTCCCGTCCGCCGCCCTCCTCGCCCAACGCTAAAAACAGCGGCAAAGCCATCGTCACCACCGGCCAGCTCAAAGTCCTCTTCGACGACGAAAAAAAGATCCTCACTCTCCTCACCCCCGCCGGCAATACCCTCATTCTCAGCGACGACGCCCATTCAATTCTTCTCGCCGATCAGAACGGCAATTCGGTGAAGCTCGGCTCCGACGGCATCAGCCTCGCCAGCACCGGCAACATCGCCATCCAAGCCGCCCGCAACATTACTCTCGAAGCACAAAACGGCAGCCTGGACATCAAAGGCACCCAAAGCGTCGCCGTCTCCGGCCTCCGCATCGCCCTAGCCGCCGACACCGAATTCACCGCTACCGGCAACGCCACCGCCGCCCTCAAATCCTCCGGACAAACCAC
>JAHFTG010000212.1 GCA_023269455.1 Opitutaceae bacterium
TCGTGCAGACCACGGATAACCGCTGGGACTTCCACTATGTGGCCGACGAGATCGCGCCGAAATCGGTCGAGTCCGCGCTGGCCGCCGTGCTGGGCGCGGATGCGCGCGTGGTGGCGTTCCGCAAGCGCCTGATCGCGCCTGCGGCGAGCGGGAAGTTCTCCTTGCTGAAACCATTGGCGAAGTAGGTGCAGCCGCGTGTGTTCGGTCGGGGGTGAGGGGCATTCTCAACGCGCTTGCTGCGCGTGGGGGCGTGTTTCTTGCCGCCCATCCAAAGTGGGCTTCTGAAAGAGGTTAGGCAGGCTTATATGCCGGGATGTCGGGTGTGCCGGGCCCATCCTTCCCTTTACAATCAAGGGCGCGCACTCCTACGTTATGTTTTCACGGCTTCGCTTCTCCACCGGCGACCGTTGCCCTCCTGATCACTTTGACCCCGACCTACCTGCGATGAGCCTCCTCGGAAACCTTTTCACTTCCTCCATCGGACGGAAATTTCTCATGGCCGTGTCCGGCCTGATTCTTGTCGGATTCGTGGCGGGCCACTTGCTGGGCAACCTCCAGATTTTCGGCTCGCCCGACAAGATCAACGGCTACGCCCACTTCCTCCAATCGCTCGGCCCCGTGCTGTGGTTGGTGCGCCTCGTCCTGCTCGCGGCGGTGGGCGTCCATATCTGGGCGGCGGTCGTTCTCACGCTCGAGAATCGCGCCGCGCGCGGTCCCGCCGGCTACGGCGTAAACAAGGTCATTCAAGCCACGCTCGCGTCGCGCACCATGCGTTGGACCGGCGTGGTGGTGTTTGCGTTCATCGTTTATCACCTCGCCCAGTTCACTTTTGGCGCGGTCAACCACGACTCCTTCAAGGAAACCTTACCCCAGTGGACGATGCTTGAAGACGCCCATGAGTTTGGCCTGCCACTGGCCACCAAAGGAACTGAAGTCGCCGACGTTTACAGCATGATTTTCCTAGGGTTCGCGAACCCTGTCGTGGCGATCTTCTACATCATCGCGACTACGCTGCTCGCGTTTCATTTGCTGCACGGCATCGACTCGCTTTTTCAGACGATCGGCTGGCGGAACCAGACGTGGTCCTGCCGCCTGCGTGCGGTCGCCGCTTTCTTTTGCCTGCTCTACGCGCTCGGCAATCTGGCGATTCCCGGGGCCATTCTGACCGGTCTCGTCAAACCCGCCGCCGGCACCTACGCCGCCAAGGTCGTCGCCGCTTCCTCCGTCGCCCAACGCTAAACACTTTTCCCCGCCATGGCCCAACTTTTCTCGAACATCCCCTCTGGTCCGCTCGCCGACAAGTGGCGCAAATACAAGACGGAGATCAAGCTGGTCAACCCTGCCAACAAGCGGAAATACAAGATCATCGTCGTCGGCGCGGGCCTCGGTGGCGCCTCGTCTTCGGCCACGCTCGCCGAACTCGGCTACCAGGTGGAGACCTTCGTGTTTCACGACAGTCCCCGCCGCGCGCACTCCATCGCCGCGCAGGGCGGCATCAACGCCGCCAAGAACTACCAGAACGACGGCGACAGCGTGTATCGGCTCTTCTACGACACGCTCAAGGGCGGCGACTACCGCGCCCGCGAGGCCAACGTCCACCGCCTCGCCGAGGTCTCCGTCAACATCATCGACCAGTGCGCCGCCCAAGGCGTGCCCTTCGCCCGCGAATACGGCGGCCTCCTCGCCAACCGCTCCTTCGGCGGTGCGCAGGTGTCGCGCACGTTCTACGCCCGCGGCCAGACCGGCCAGCAGCTGCTCCTCGGTGCATATTCCGCGCTCTCCAAGGTCGTCGGCCAGGGTCTCGTGAAGCTCCACGTCAATACCGAGATGCTCGATCTCGTGGTCGTGGACGGCCAGGCCAAGGGTATCATCGTCCGTGATCTCATCACCGGCGAGATCACCCGTCACGCGGCCGATGCCGTCATCCTCGCCACGGGCGGTTACGGCAACGTTTTCAACCTCTCGACCTACGCGCGCGGCTCCAACGTCACCGCCATCTGGCGCGCCTACAAACGCGGCGCCTGCTTCGCCAACCCATGCTACACGCAGATCCATCCGACCTGCATTCCCGTGAGTGGTGATTATCAGTCCAAGCTCACCTTGATGTCCGAGTCGCTCCGCAACGATGGACGCATCTGGGTTCCCAAGAAAAAAGAAGACTGCGGCAAAGCCCCCGCCGACATCGCCGAGGCGGATCGCGATTACTTCCTGGAGCGCATTTATCCCAGCTTCGGCAATCTTGCACCTCGCGACGTCGCCTCCCGCGCTGCCAAGCGCATGTGCGATGAAGGTCGCGGCGTGGGCGAGACCGGGCTGGGCGTTTACCTCGATTTTGCCGAGGCCATCGAGCGTTACGGCCAGCAGGTCGCCAACCGCAATCACCTCCAGAATCCCTCCAAGGAAAAAATCCGCGACCTCGGCGAAGCCGCCGTGAAGGAACGCTACGGCAATCTCTTCGACATCTATCACGAGATCACCAACGAGAGCGCTTACAAGCAGCCCATGCGCATCTACCCAGCCGTCCACTACACGATGGGCGGCCTCTGGGTGGACTATAACCTCATGTCGAACGTCCCGGGACTCTTCGTGCTCGGCGAGGCCAACTTCTCCGACCACGGCGCGAACCGCCTCGGCGCCTCCGCGCTCATGCAGGGCCTGGCCGACGGCTACTTCGTTGTTCCCTACACGATCGGCAACTACCTCGCCGGACAGAAACCCGGTTCCCGTCCGTCGCCCGACGCGCCCGAGTTCAAGGAGGCCGAGGCCAACGTCCGCACGCTTACCGCCCGTCTCCTCAACGCCAAGGGCAAGGAGCCCGTCAGCCATTTTCACAAGCGCCTCGGCAAACTTCTTTGGGACTACTGCGGCATGGCTCGCACCAAGGAAGGTCTCGAAAAAGCCCTCGTGGAAATTCCCAAGCTTCGCGAAGAATTTTGGGCCAACGTCAACATCCCCGGTTCCGGTGAGATGCTCAACCAAGCCCTCGAAAAAGCCGGCCGCGTGGCCGACTTCATCGAGCTTGGCGAACTCATGTGCCGCGACGCGCTCACCCGCGAGGAAAGCTGCGGCGGCCATTTCCGCGAGGAGCACCAGTGGCCGGACGGCGAGTGCAAACGCGACGACGAAAACTTCTCTCACGTCGCCGCCTGGGAGTTCCAAGGCGAAGGCAAGCCCCCGCTTCGCAACGTCGAGCCGCTCAACTACGAATTCGTTAAAATGTCCGTGCGCTCCTATAAATAATTACGAGTTACGATTTCCGAATTACGATTTGTCTCGAACCCCTCGCGTATGACCAAAGAAGAACTGCTCAAGCGCACCAAAGATTTCGCCCTTCGCGTGATCAAGGCGGTGCAGGCGCTGCCCGAAGATCGGGTGGGCGACGTGCTTGGCCGTCAGCTCTTGCGCTGTGGAACTTCCGTGGGGGCCAACTACCGTGCGGCTTGCCGGGCCAAATCGACTGCGGACTTCATCAATAAACTAAAGATTGTCGAAGAAGAGTGTGACGAATCCATCTACTGGATGGAGCTCATCGTGCAGTCTGGCCTCATTCGCGTGGGCCGACTGGCAAAACTAAACGCCGAGGCTAACGAGCTTCTTGCCATCACCGTCGCCGCCTTGCGCACCACGCGTGCGTCCGCCAATCGTAAATCGTAATTCTAAAATCGTAATTTCTTTCATCATGGTCGCCGAAAATTCCAAGAAAAACATCTCCGTCACCCTCCGCATCTGGCGTCAGGCCGGTGCTGACCAGCCCGGCAAGTTCGTCGATTATCCGGCGAAGGATTTGAACGCCAACATGTCCTTCCTGGAGATGCTCGATGTCGTGAACGACGGGCTTGAGAGCAAGGGCGAAGACCCCATCACCTTCGCGCACGACTGCCGCGAAGGCATCTGCGGCACCTGCTCGCTCGTCATCAACGGCAAGCCCCACGGCCCCAACCGTTCCATCGCGAGCTGCCAGACCTACATGCGCTCCTTTTCGGACGGTGAGGTCATCATCGTCGAGCCGTTCAGCGCACATCCGTTCCCGGTGGTGAAGGACTTGATGACGGACCGCTCCGCGTTCGACAAAATCCAGCAGGCCGGCGGTTTCATCAGCGTGCGCACCGGCGCTGCGTGCGATGCCAACGCCATCCCCATTCCCAAGGAAGTCGCCGACCTCGCGATGGACGCGGCCCAGTGCATCGGCTGCGGTGCGTGCGTCGCCGCATGCAAAAACGCCTCCGCCATGCTCTTCGTCTCGGCGAAGGTTTCCCAGCTCGGCCTTCTTCCGCAAGGCCAGCCCGAGCGCGACACGCGCGTGCTCAACATGGTCGCGACGATGGACTCGCTTGGCTTTGGCAACTGCACCAACCAATACGAGTGTAGCGCCGCGTGTCCGAAGGCCGTCAGCCACGACTTCATCGCCCGCATGAACCGCGATTATATCTCCGCCAGTTTCCGCGCTTCTTTCCGCCCGAAGAGCGCCGCCGCC
>JAHFTG010000213.1 GCA_023269455.1 Opitutaceae bacterium
CCTGCCCTTCGCCGTCATCCTCATCGTGCCGATGGCGCTCCTCTCCGCGCTGGTCGGCGTATGGCTCACGAAAGGTGACAACAACATCTTCACGCAGATCGGCCTGATCGTGCTCATCGGCCTCGCCGCCAAAAACGCCATCCTGATCGTCGAGTTCGCCCTCAAGCTCCGCGAAGAAGGCAAGAGCGTGGTGGACGCCGCACTCGAAGCCACCCGCCTCCGTCTGCGTCCGATTCTGATGACGAGCATCGCCTTCATCGCCGGTGTCTCGCCGCTGGTTTTTTCGTCCGGCGCCGGTTCCGAGATGCGCCATGCGATGGGTGTCGCCGTCTTCTCCGGGATGATCGGCGTCACGATCTTCGGCCTGTTCCTCACGCCGGTCTTCTACGTCACCCTCGAAAAAATCGGCTTCAAAAAACCCGCTCTTGTCCCCGTCGCGCCCGCAGATACCGCGACCGATTCCACCCACGTCTAACTCTTCACTCCTTCACGATCATGAAGCCTTTCATTCCCGCTCTCGCCTTCGCCACGCTCATCGCGCCCGCCACGTGGGCGTCCATCCTCACCGTCGGCCCTGACTACAAGCGACCCGATGCCCCCGCCGCGCCCGCCTACCGCGACACCTCTCCGACCGTAGCGGGGAGCGCCAGCGACCCGACTCCGACTCTCTCCCCCGACTGGTGGCGCGCCTTCAACGACCCCGCTCTGAACGATCTCGAAACTCGCGCTCTCGCCGCCAATCAGGATCTCCGCGTAGCCCTCGCCCGCGTGCAGCAAGCCCGCGCCGCCGCCGGTGTCGCCCGCGCCGACTACCTGCCCTCGGTCTCCGTCGATCCTTCCGTGAATCGCGAGCGCACTTCGCGCACCGTGGACAACGTCCTGCCCGCCACGCCGAGCACCACCTACAAACTCCCGCTCGATCTCACCTGGGAACTCGATCTCTTCGGCCGCGTCCGCCGTCTCAACGAAAGCACGCGCGCCGAACTCGCCGCCTCCGGCACCACCTTCGAAGCCGCCCGCCTCTCCCTCACCGCCGAGGTCGCGACGACCCACTTCACGCTACTCGCGCTCGACCGTGAGCTGAACGTGGTCAACTCCACTGCCGACCTCCGCCGCGACGCCCTCAAGCTGGTCCGTGCCCGTGCCAGCAGCGGCACCGCCAGCGACCTCGACGTCGCCCGCGCCGAAACCGAACTCGCCACCACCGAGGCCGATGCCGCCTCCCTCGCGATCCGCCGCTCCGACACGCAGAACGCCCTCGCCGTCCTACTCGGCGAAGCCGCCCCGTCGTTCGATCTCTCCGCCTCCGGCTCTAGCCTCTCGGCTCTTAGCTCTCAGCTTCCGCAGGTCCCCGCAGGCCTGCCCAGCGCGTTGCTCACCCGCCGCCCCGACATCGTCGCCGCCGAGCATACTCTCGCCGCCGCCAACGCCCGTATCGGCGTGGCCAAAGCCGCGTTCTTCCCCGCGATCTCGCTCACCGGCAGCGCGGGTTATGCCAGCGCGGACATCAACAACCTCTTCAAAACCGACAGCCGCCTCTGGTCCATCGGGCCGAGCCTCTACCTCCCGATCTTCCAAGGCGGACGCAACCGCGCCAACCTCGCCAATGCCCGCGCTGTTTACGAAGAGAACGTCGCCGCCTACCGCCAAAGCGTGCTCGTCGCCTTCCGCGAAGTGCAGGACGCGCTTACCGCCTCGCGTCTCCTCGTCGATCAGTCCACCGCCCAAACCCGCGCCGTCACCAGCGCCCGCCGCGGTGCCGACCTCGCCCAAAAACGCTACGACGCCGGCTACGTGAGTTACCTCGAAGTCGTGGACGCCCAGCGCACCGCCCTCGAAGTCGAACGCGCCGACGCCCGCCTCACCGGCCAGCGCTGGATCACAGAGATCGCCCTCATCAAAGCCCTCGGTGGCGGCTGGTCCCAACCCACCTCCTGATTTCGATCTTCGTCACAGAGAACACCGAGTTCCGATCCCGAGTTCACAGAGTTAAAACTCCGCAATTTATCCTGTGATGAGCGAAGTCTTTCGGACCTCCCTAAACTCCATCCGAACTCTGTGCACTCTGTGTCACCTCTCCGAAAAATAATCACCCGCCCACTTTCCGTCTCCTCAGCCAGTCAACCGCCAGTATTCAAAACTCAGAATCCAAACCATCATGAGCACACAAAAGCTCGCAGGTAAGATCGCCCTCGTCACCGGCGCCTCCAAAGGCATCGGCGCCTCCATCGCCAAGCACCTCGCCGCCGCCGGCGCATCCGTCGTCGTCAACTACGCCTCCAGCAAATCCGGCGCCGATCAAGTCGTCGCCGAGATCACCGCCGCCGGCGGCAAAGCCGTCGCCATCCAGGGTGACGTCGCCAAGCCCGCCGACATCACGCGCCTCTTCGCCGAGACCAAGACCGCCTACGGCCGGCTCGATATCCTCGTGAACAACGCCGGCGTCTATGAATTCGCCCCGCTCGAAGCCATCACGCCCGAGCACTTCCACCGCCAGTTCGACATCAACGTCCTCGGCCTCCTCCTCACCACGCAGGCCGCCGTTCCGCTCTTCCCCGCCACCGGCGGCAGCATCATCAACATCGGCTCCGTCGTCAGCAGCATCACGCCGCCTGCGAGCGCCGTTTACACCGCCACCAAGGCCGCCGTCGATGGCATCACCGGCGTGCTCTCCAAGGAACTCGGATCTAAAAACATCCGCGTCAACGCCCTCAACCCCGGCATCGTCGAGACCGAGGGCACGCACACCGCAGGCTTCATCGGGTCCGACTTCGAAAAAGGCGTGGTGACACAGACCCCGCTCGGCCGCACCGGCCAGCCCAAGGACATCGCCGCCGTCGCGGTCTTCCTCGCCTCCGACGATTCCGGCTGGCTCACCGGCGAAGAGCTCCGCGCCAGCGGCGGCATGCACTAAGCGATCCGAAGCCTCCCCGTCACTCTCCGCCCCCGTCGCGCCACCCCGACGCACGAAGGGCGGAAAGTTTTCGCGCGTTGCTTATCTCTTCCGGAATTTACCAACCGAGATCCGCCTTCAACGTCTTAGCGAGCTGATCGCCCATCAGCGCATGCGTCTTCACGCTCGGATGCCAGTCGGCCCCGAGGCCGTTGGCGGCATCCTGCACCCCAAAATCGATCAGGCGCACCGGCGGACCGCCTGCGGCGTTGGCCTGCGCCACCACCTTGGCCAGATAACCCAGTATCGTCGTGCGCGGTTTGCGGTCCTCCGGCCAGTCACTCATCATCGTGCCCACGGCACAGTAAACCGGCGCCTTCGGGTAGCGCGCGTGTATCTGTTTGATGAACTCCACATACGCCGCCACCCAGCCGGCCTCCTCCGGATTGCCCTTCCCCCCAAAATCATTCGTGCCGAGATTGATCACCACGACATCGGGCGTCCACGCCGAGAAGTCCCACTTCGCCGCCGCCGCATCCGGCAGCACGCGGTCATAATAATCCAAGATGCTATTGTTGGGCCACAGCTTCTTGCCCGACCAGGCGATGCACACATAATCCGCATCAACCTTGCGCGCGGCGACCGCCCCGTAGGCGAGCCACCCATTCTCGGTCGCCGGCATAAAATGCTCCTCCTTGCGCGGCGCCTCGTTGCCATAACCGCAACTGATGGAATCGCCGATCACCTCGATGCGATGTGGCCGCGCCGGCGTCGGTAACAGCTTCGCCCCGGCCTCCAGTTGAAAACCCTGCACCTGAGTCACCCCGCCAAAGAACTCCGTGCGCTTCACCAACTCGACCGTGTGCGGCCCCGGCGACAGCCCGCTCGCAACCGGATAAACGTGTTCGCCCGCCTGAAGCTCCAGCACGCCCGCAGACGCGCCATCGACGACGATCTGCCAGAAGTTTTTACCGCTGTCGTTGAACTTCACGCTCAGCGAACCGCCGGTAAACGTGACCGCGACCGCGCTCGCCGACCACGTGCAACGCGGCCCCGCCGCCTCGCTCCGATCAAAGCGCCCGACCATACGCACAAGAGAATCGCCCGCCACGATTTCCACCGGCTGCGCCATCAACGGCGCAGCTAACCCGACCCATAAAAGAACAAATGAAAAGACCGCGTAAGATTTAGACATGGGGAAAAATAAATTCCCGCCCACCAAACCTCAAAAAATCCCCGGCGGCAAGAACCCTGAAAACTCTGGCCGCCACCAAACTCCGCTGGCTTGGCCCCCGTTATTGCTTCACCTCTGGCGCCGCCGCCGGCTTCTGAGATCGCCCCCGACATCAGCAACGCCAGGGCCGTCTGAGTGGAACCGGCCCGGGCCTGCCGGGGCTCTTCTTCACGCGAGTCCGCGGCCAGCTCCAGGCGCGAACGCACCCACTCCGCCGAAAACGCCTGCGTCGCCAGCGCGACCGCGCCCACCGCCAACGCCAGACTTCCGTATTCAAACCCCGCGCGCGACATCGCGCGCCCATATAAGGCCACTATCCCGCCATAT
>JAHFTG010000214.1 GCA_023269455.1 Opitutaceae bacterium
CGTGCAGCCAGGCGGCGTGCGCGGGGAGCGCGGGGATCACGAGCGGGCGTCCGCTGAAGGTGACGACGACGAGGGGCTTGCCGGTGGCGGCGACGGCGGCGAGGAGTTCGTTTTGAAGGCCGGTGAGCGTGAGGTCGGTGCGCGAGGCGAATTCCCCCGACCAGCCGCGTGGCTCGCCGAGGGCGAGGATGACGACGTCGGCTTTACTGGCGGCGGTGACGGCGGCGGCGATGTCGGCGGATTTTGCGGCATCTGCCGAGGTGTCGGCCACGATGGAGCCGTCCATTAACGTGCGGGTGCGCGGAGCCTGCTCGATAAGATCGCAGCCGTGAACGATGTCGAGGGTGGCACCGGGGGCGAGTTTCGCGCGCAGGCCGGCGGCGAGCGTGACGACATCTTTGGGGCGGCCCATTCCGGGCCAAGTGCCGAGCATCTCGTCGGCATCATCGCCAAGCGGACCGATCACGGCGAGGCGCTGCACAGTCGATCTCGCGAGCGGGAGCACGGCGGGGTTTTGCAGGAGCACGGCGGAGCGGGCGACGGCTTCGCGCGCGAGGGCGACGGCATCGGGCTGGAGGAAGATTTTCTCGGGTTCGAGCGCGGGTGTGTAGGGGTGCTCGAAGAGGCCGAGCTCGAACTTGATGCGCAAGACGCGGCGCACGGCTTCGTCGTGGGTGGCGAGCGGGATGTGGCCGGCAGCGAGCTCGGACGCGAGGGTGTCGCGGTAGGTTTTGCTCACCATCTCCATGTCGTTGCCCGCGGCGAGGGAGCGGCGCGCGGCCTCGGCGGGATTGGCGTTGTAGCCCCAGGCGATGCTCTCGGCGACGCCTTCCCAATCGCTCACGACGAAGCCCTTGAAGCCGAGATCGCCGCGCAGGACATCGGTGAGGAGGTGCGGATCGGAGACGACGGGGATGCCGTCGTTTGCGTTGAAGCTGCTCATCACGGTGAGCGCGCCCGACTGCACGCCGGCGCGGAAGGACGGCAGGTGGAGATTGCGCAGCATGAACGGCGTGATCTCCGTCATGTTGTAATCGCGTCCGGCGACGGCCGCGCTGTAGCCGATGTAGTGTTTGAGCGTCGCGGCGATGTGCCCGGGAGAACCGGCGTCATCGCCTTGAAAACCACGCACGGAGGAGGCGACTATTTGTGCGATGAGAAACGGATCTTCGCCAAACGTCTCGGCCACGCGGCCCCAGCGTGCGTCGCGGGCGAGATCGCACATGGGGGCGAAGGTCCAATCGACACCGGCGGCGCGTGTTTCGCGGGCGGATACGGCCTGCGCGCGACCGATCAACGCGGCGTCCCACGTCGCGCCGAGACCGAGCGGAATGGGGAAGGTCGTGCGAAAGCCGTGGATGGCGTCGTAGCCGAAGAGCAGCGGAATGCCGAGGCGCGACTCGTCCACCGCGATGTGTTGAAACTGGTTGTGGATGCCCACGGAGACATCGGGATCGATCGCGAGGATGAACGCGCCGAGATGCCCGTCGCGCACGAGGTCTTGGTTGGGCTTCCCGGTGTTCTCGGGCACACTGATGCAGCCTTGGGAGAGCTGGCCGAGTTTCTCGTCGAGCGTCATGCGCGGCAGCAGGTCGGCGACGCGGGCTTCGACGGAGAGTTTGGAATCGCGGTAGGGCAGGGACGTGGCAGCCATGAGAGGTAGGGGTAGGGCAACGACCGAAAAGAGAATCACTAATCGGCACAGTGAGCGGGTGGATAAAGACATGAAAACGGGCGGCGAGACGGGGAGGTGGAAAACGCGTTTCCCCGGTTGATGGCGGGGCGAGGGTTTTGTTCCCCACGCAAACACTCCCGAGCGCCGAGACAATAGCCTTGTTGCGTTCACGCCGCGCGACTAGCCCTCACGCATGACGCCTACCCGCAAGGGCTCCTTTCATCTTTTTCGTCTCGTCGGCATCGACGTGCATCTGCACTGGTCGTGGTTTCTCGTCGCGGTCTATCAGATCTCGAGCCGGCCCAACGACTACTCCTCGCCCGCCTGGAAGGTGGCCGAATATCTCTCGC
This sequence comes from Opitutaceae bacterium, assembly GCA_023269455.1. GTDB lineage: Bacteria > Verrucomicrobiota > Verrucomicrobiia > Opitutales > Opitutaceae > Rariglobus. The sequence continues at coordinate 2,026 of JAHFTG010000214.1, forward strand.
TGTTCCTGATCGTGCTCATGCACGAGTTCGGCCACGCGCTGGCCTGCCGCCAAGTCGGTGGCACCGCCGACCAGATCGTGCTCTGGCCGCTCGGTGGCGTCGCCTATGTCAACGCACCCCAGCGCCCGGGCGCCACGCTCTGGAGCATCGCGGCGGGACCGTTGGTTAACGTCGCGTTGCTGCCGGTGTTCCTCGGCCTCGTGTGGCTCGACAACGCCAACGGCTGGTTCCGCGACATGCCGGATTTGCACCGCTTCCTGCGGCATCTTTCGTTCATCAACCTCGCGCTGCTGATCTTCAACATCCTCCCGGTTTATCCCCTCGATGGCGGGCAAATCCTGCGCTCGCTCCTGTGGTTTCCGCTGGGCCGTGCGCGCAGTCTGCTGGTCGCGACGATCATCGGTTTCGCAGGCGGGCTCTCGCTGCTGGCATGGCTTTTGTTAACGCTCACGCCGGACGATCAGTTCTCGGACCTGCTCTGGCCGCTGGTGCTGCTCGGCTTCCTCCTGATGAACTGCTGGTCCGGCTTCAAGCAGGCGCGCGCCCTTCAGAAAATCGACCGGCTTCCGCGCAACCCCGATTTCAGTTGTCCCTCGTGCCATGCCTCGCCTCCGGCGGGCGCGTATTGGGGCTGCGCGCAGTGCGGCAAGGGCTTCGACATCTTCGCGAGCGGCGGGATCTGCCCGCATTGCAACGCGCCACACGACATGGCGACCTGCGTTGATTGCGGAAGCCGCAAGCCCGTCGCCGCGTGGAAAATTCCCGAGCTTTGACACCTGGGAGTTTCCCCCTAGATGCTTGCCCATTCTGTCCGTGATGCGCCTTACGACGTTCCTCAGTTTCAGTTTGCTTGGTGTCGCTCTGCTTGGGCTGGGCGGATGCGCGTCGTCGTCAGGTAAGAAGTGGGCGCCTGCCCAGAGCATTGCGCGGATTCCGCGGGGTTATCATCCGCTCGACGTGCGCAACGCCTGCTTCGTCGAGTCCGTTCATTTTTGTGATTTTTATCAGGCTAGGCAGCTCGGCGGTCCCGATGGCTGGGCCAAGGTGCTGCAATGGGGCAACCGCAAGGACGACTACACGATCAAGGGCGGCCACGCCGTCGCGGTGTATCAGGCGAAAAACCGGCTCTGGGTCCACGACATCAACTACGGATTTTTGTCTCTCGCCGCGCCTGTCACCAGTCGCAACGACCTCACCGAAGTCGCCCCGCAGATCGTCGCAAAATACCCCGAGATGAAAGCCGCGCTCGTCCGCTACGAAGACGAGCTGCCCCAGTCCCCCGAAAAAAATCCACCCGATTACACCAAGGGCGCGACGACGCAGGAGCTGCACGATGCGCTGCGCGTCGCCATCGAGCTGGGCCGTTTCCGCCCCGTGCGCGTGGTGGAGTTCATCGCACCGCAGGAAGCCTATCTGCGGCCCTACGCGGCCACGTTGTTCCGCTACGGCGGCAAGCTGTGCATCTACTCGCCGTCGAACGGCACGCGCGTGGTGGCTGCCTCGCTCGCGGGCATCGAAGATCTCAACACGGCGCGCGCCCTCGTGATGGCTAGCTTCCCCGATGCGCAGGACGTGAAATGGTTCCAGCCGGCCCAAGCCGTGGTTCTCCGGTGAAGACGCGCCATGCCCGCGACGCTTCCGGTCATCGCGCATCTCGATGCCGACGCTTTTTTTGTTTCGGTCGAGCTCGCGCTGCGTCCCGAGCTACGCGGTAAAAAAGTCGCCGTCGGCGGACGCGAGCGCGGCATCATCGCCTCTGCCAGCTACGAGGCGCGGGCCTGCGGCGTCTATACGCCGATGCCCACCACACGCGCGCTGGCGGTATGCCCCGACCTGATCCTGCTGCCGCACGAGGGGGACTACGGCGACGTCTCGCGCCGGATGTTCGACCTCTGCGAAACGCTCACGCCCTACGTGCAGCGCAACTCCATCGACGAAGGTTATCTCGATCTCGCGCCGTGCGGTTTCAAATCCATCGCCGACATCGAGGCCGTGGTGCGCGGTTTGCAGGCGCGCATCTGGGCCGAGTTGCAGATTCCCGTCTCGATGGGCATCGCGACCAACAAGCTCGTTTCGCAGATCGCCTCAAAACTCCGCAAGCCGCGCGGCTTCGTGGTCGTCCCGCCCGGTGAAGAAGCCGCCTTCCTCGCGCCGCTCGACATCGGCAAGCTCCCCGGCGTCGGCACCAAGACCGAAACCGCCCTGCAAACGCGCGGTCTTTGGAAAATCCGCGACCTCTTCACGAAGACCGACCGCGAACTGGAAGCGTTGTTCGGACGCGACTGGCCGTCGTTCCTTGCGATGGCGCGCGGCGAGGACGACCGCCGCGTCGAGACGGTGCGCGAAGACGCCAAAAGCTATTCGCAGCAGGAAACGTTCAGAAAAGACGTGGCCGATTTCGCGGAGATCGAGC
>JAHFTG010000215.1:0-3773 GCA_023269455.1 Opitutaceae bacterium
AACGCGCCGTGCTTTCGATGTCGGCCTTCGTCAGCGCATGACGATAGGCGAATAATCGCATCAACTCCGCCCGCGCAAACCCTTCGCCAAAAATCCGGCCCCAAATCCCGAACGGCAACCGATAGCAAATCGTGTCGTTGAGCATGCAGGCCTCCGTGTCACCGCCTTCAATCGGCACGAAGCGATGCTCGTGATCCCACTCCGCAAAAGGTCCGCTCACCTGCTCATCGCGAAACTGCACGCCCTCGATGTAGTCCCGGTGCTCCACGTCCCACCGCACCCACACGGGGCCGATCTTGGTGCGCAGGCTCACCTTCCCGCCATCGCGGATTCCGCCGCTCTGCGAAATCAGTTCGATCTTTTGCCACGGTGGCGCGAGACGCTCGAAAGCCCCCTTCCGTTCATGCCACGCAAATACCTTGGCGGCGGATTGCTCGATGCGTATCTGGCTGGAAAATGAAAGAAGCCTCATGGGTGCGCGAAACGGAGAGGTTTAACGCTCCCCCACGTGACCGCGCAAGGTCTTGAAAGCGGCGAGCGCCTCTTCACGCGCTTTCGCATGATCCACGATGGGATCAGGGTAGTTGCCTTCGATCTTGGCGAATTCGCGGATGTTTGCCGGCGCGGTCCACGGAGCGTGGAGAAACTTGTCCGGCAACTTCGCGATCTCAGGCACCCAGCGTCGCACATAGGCGCCGTCCGCGTCGAAACGTTCGCCCTGTGTGACCGGCGCGAAGATGCGGAAATACGGCGCGGCATCCGCCCCGCAGCCCGCGCTCCATTGCCAGCCGAGCGTATTCTGTGCGAGGTCCGCATCGACGAGTGTGTCCCAAAACCATTCCGCCCCGCGCTGCCACGGCAGCCGCAGGTGTTTCACCAAAAACGACGCCACGATCATGCGCACGCGATTATGCATCCAGCCCGTGTGCCACAGCTCGCGCATCCCGGCATCGACGATCGGATAACCCGTCCGTCCGCGTCGCCATGCCCGCAGTTTCTCGCCGTCTGTGTCATCGGCCCAAGGAAAACGTTTGAAATCTTCGCGCAACGGCTGCGTCGGCGTGCTCGGAAAATGAAACAGCAGGTGATGCGCAAATTCACGCCAGCCGATCTCGGTCAGATAAACCTGCGCGCCGCGACTCGGCGGAAACACCCCGCTGTCCTTCGCCAACGCGCGCACCGCCGCCCACACTTGTCGCGGTCCGATTTCTCCGAAGTGCAGATGCGGCGACAACCGTGAAGTTCCCGGCGCGCCCGGCGTGTTGCGATCGTCCGCGTAGGTTTCCATCGCGCGCGCCACGAAGTGCTTCAACTGCTTCTGCGCACCCGCTTCACCCGGCGACCACGCCTCATAAAATCCCGCGTCCCACTTGATCGTGGGCAACAACCCGAACTCCTCCAGCGCAAGCGACTCCGGCCACGCCGACGGCGCGGCGAAGTTGCCCGCCTTGATCGCCACCGGCTCCGCGACGGCCTGCGTGAGGCAATGCCGCCAGTAAGGCGTGAACACCTGGAACGGGTTCCCCTGCTTGTTGGCGATGGTGTGCGGCTCGAACAGCAGCGCGCTGTTGAAACTCTTTGCCTCCACGCCAGCCGCGATGAGCCCTGCCTTGATCTCCTTGTCGCGCGCGATGACCCCGGGCTCATAACGCCTGTTCCAATACACCGCTCTCGCGCCGGTCGCCGCCACGAGCCCGGCCAAGATCTCGGCGCTGTTTCCCCGAGCAAAAACCAAACGCGATCCCCGCGCCCGCAGCGACGCATCGAGCGCCGCCAGCGAATGATGCAGCCACCAGCGCGTCGCCCCGCCGGCCGACCATGCCCCCTCGCCCGCATCGTCCAAGATATAGACCGGCACGACCGGGCCACTGCGGACGAGCGCGGCATGAAGCGCGACGTTGTCCTGCAAACGCAGATCCTGACGAAACCAAAGAATGACCGGGGGCGTGCTCAACAGGCCCGAAGAAGCCCAGCGCCCCGAGGATTGCAACCGGCTCCGCGCGCTTTACTTCAAAAAATCACTCGCCCGCCGTCGCAGGCGTTCTAGGGTGCGCCTATGTCCCCTTTTTGGCTGGCCAATGCCGACCCTTCGACCGCCTGGGCTCATCTGGCGTGGAGCGAACTCGCCGCCCGCCCCGACAAAGAAAACACCGTCATCGTGCTGCCCGTGCATGGCTTCGCCGATCACGGCATGGGCCTCCCGCTCGACGTCGAGGAAGTTGTCGGCTCGTCCGTCCTTCGCGGTGCCGTGGAAGCGATCAGCCCGCGCACGCCGTTGCTCGTGCTGCCTCCGCTTCGCCTCTGCCTGGCTCCGTATCCGCATACCATCTTCGGCGTCGATGCCACGACCGCGCTCGCCAGCCTCATGGAAATCGCCGCGAGCATCAAAGCCGCCGGTTTCAAAAAAATCACCTTCTTCAACACGAGCCCGTGGAACGCCGAACTGGTCGCCACCGCCGCCCTCGAAGCCCGAGTAAACCACGATCTCGCCGCCTACGTCGTCAACTTCGCAGGACTCGGCCTGGGCTTTCATCCCTCTGACCCCAAGCGCAGTCACGTTCTCGCCATCGCGGCGCGTCTGCTCCCGGTCACCGCCAGCGAAACTCCGACTCCGGCCGACGTGCGCGATGCGGGTTTTCGCCCCGGTTGTTATCTGCAACCTGCTCCCCTAGTGGCCGATCCCTCGTTGGATGGTTCGGCTTTATTGGCCGCCGCCGCGCAGCGTCTCGCCGATTTACTCTGCGAGATCTCCGTCCACCTTCGGCCCAACCACGCAGCCGTGACGCCCAGTCCGGTCTCTCCTCTGCCCATCGCAAGCTGGCCGACTGATCGCATCCGTCATCTCGGTGCGTTCACCCGTCGTTCCCTCGAACAAATCCCCAACAAAGCCCGCGCGCTCGTCATCATTCCCACAGGCGCCATCGAGCAGCACGGCCACCACCTCCCGCTCGGCACCGACGCCATGCTCGGCCAGCTCTGGCTCGCCCGCGCGTTGCCCAAATTACCCGTCGACGCACCGGTCTATGTCGCCCCGTCCATCACCTACGGCAAGAGCATCGAACACGCGGACTTCGCCGGCACCGTGACGATTTCGGCGCAGACGTTGCGCAGCCAGTTGATCGCGCTCGCCACGCAATTGAAGGCGCTCGGCTTCCGCCAACTCGCCGTGCTCAACACCCACGGCGGCAACAGCGCGGTCGTCGTGACGACCATTCGAGAACTCCAGACCTCCCTCGATCTGCGCATTGGCGTGTTGAGCGGCTACTACAAGCCCGCGCAAGCCCCGCAAGAAGCGGCTTTCGGTTTTCACGCCGGCGAGTGGGAAACCTCCCTGATGCTTTCCGCCGCACCCGAGCTCGTGCGCATGGACCGCGCCGTCTGCGAATACCCTGCGTATCTCGCCGACCCCGGCTCGCTCCGCCCGGAAGCGGCTCCGGCGACTTTCGCCTGGAAAACCAGCGACCTCTCCAAAAGCGGCGTGATGGGCGACGCCACCCTCGCCACCGAAGAAAAAGGCCGCCGCTGGCTCGACGAAGCCTCCACCGCCCTTGCCCAAAAAATCCTAAGCCTGCTCGGCTGACGCCACCTCCCGGAACCAAACCGCCCCGCCCAGCGTCACAAGCCCTCGCCCCCTCTCTTCGATGAAAACTCCCCTCACGTTCCTGCTCCTCACGGCGCTGCTTTTTGCCGCTCCGTTTGCCCGCGCCCAAAGCCGCCAACCCGTGCCCGAACTCATCAATCAAGGTTTCAATGCCTACGCGCAGACCGGCCTC
>JAHFTG010000215.1:3783-4437 GCA_023269455.1 Opitutaceae bacterium
GCGTGATGGGCGACGCCACCCTCGCCACCGAAGAAAAAGGCCGCCGCTGGCTCGACGAAGCCTCCACCGCCCTCGCCCAAAAAATCCTTAGCCTGCTCGCCTGACCCACCTCACGAAGCCTTCGCTGCTCTCCTCTCTTCGATGAAAACTCCCCTCACGTTCCTACTCCTCACGTCGCTGCTTTTTGCCGCTCCGTTTGCCCGCGCCCAAAGCCGCCAACCCGTGCCCGAACTCATCAATCAAGGTTTCAATGCCTACGCGCAGACCGGCCTCAACGCCGCCCTGCAACTCTGGCTTCAGAACTCGCTCCTTGATCGAAATACGCTCCTCAAGAACGAACTCGTCCCCCTCAAACAAGCCGACGCGACCTACGGACTTTTCGAGAGCGGCGAAGTCATGCGGCAGGTCGCGATCACGCCCCGCGTCACCCGTGTTTACCTCGTGCTCTACTACGAACGCGCCCCGCTCTGGGCCTACTTCGATCTCTACAAAACCCGTGCGGGCAACCAAGTGATCTCCGATATTTTCTTCAATACCAAGGTGCAGGTCGTCCTTCCGGTGGAGTATCTCGCGCAATAACCCCCGCGAGCATCCCTGATGAATCCCCTGCGCTTCCTTCGCCCCCTCGTTTATCTTTTTCTCGCCCTCGCCTTC
>JAHFTG010000216.1 GCA_023269455.1 Opitutaceae bacterium
AAAAACGCCCGCGCTCGAAAGAGGCGGGCGTTTTTTTAGGTGGCGATGAAGTTTAACGCGAAGGCGCCAAGGACGATCCGAAGGGCGCAAAGCCGGAACGGTTTCGACCTTGGCGATCTCCGCGTCTGAGTCTTGGCGTCTTGCGTTAAAACTCCAATCTCAAGCGCGAACGGTCGCGGCCTCGCGATTACCGCCGAGCAGGCTCGGACGTCCGGCGCGGAGCGCGGCGTATTCCATCGCGAGCGCGAACAAGCCCGTGAACAGGAGGTCGCTAACGAAGGTGTTGCGGAAGAAAAACAACGTGGGCGCGAATTCAGGATGGCCCACGGTCATCGCCTGCCACCAGCCGGCCGCGCTGCGGGCGTAGAACGCATCGGTCGCCCAAGAAACGGTGTTGGTCGCCAGATAAAACAGCACCGAGCCGCCGAGCGCGCCGCTGAAGAGATTGAGCCAGTTTTTGCGGCGAGCGACGAGCAGGCCCAGGCCAAGCGCGACGGCGAAGCAGGCGGTGCGGGTCACGGCGCCGACGCCGTCCCACGAGTAGCCCATCTGCGTCGCGTAGTAGTGGTTGATGTAGAGATCGGACAGGCTCAGCGCGGCGAACGGCACGAGCCACAGGCGAGGGGAGCGGAAATAAACCGCGCCGCAAAACGCCAGCGCCATGAGCGGGGAGAAGTTGACGAGCCCGGGATTCCAGACGGCGACGATCCGGTAAAGCGTGGCGGATAAAATGAGCGCGATCGCGAAAGGCATGATGGGGAAAGTGGGCGGATCGGCAGGGAAAGACAAGCTCCGCACCGGGAACGTGGCCAACGGGAGGGCGGGTTCAGGCTTGTTCCGCCTGGCGGGCGAGTAACCAGAGGAGATCGGAAACGCGGTTCACGTAGTGGAGCAGCAGCGGGCGCATGGTGCGTCCGCTGGCGGGCAGGGAGACGAGGCGACGCTCGGCGCGGCGGGCGGTGGTGCGGGCGAGGTCGAGCGCGGCGGCGTGGACCGTCGCGCCCGGCGTCGCCCAGCCGGCGAAGGTGATATTTTGGGCTTCGAGCGCGGCCACGCCCGCATCGACCCGGGCGAGGTCGGCGTCGGCGAGCTTGGCGAATTTCGATGCGGCGTAGCGGACGGTATCGGCTTCGGCGCAGGCGAGCTCGCCCATGAGGTTGACGAGGTCTTTTTGGATCAACTCCAACTCGGCGCGGCGGACGGTGTCGGTGCAGGTGGCCTTGGCAAAACCGAGCGCGGCGTTGAGTTCGTCGAAGGCGCCGACGGCCTCGATCTGCGGATGATCTTTGGGGACACGCTGGCCGTAGAGGAGGCTCGTGGTGCCGTCGTCACCGGTGCGAGTTGCGATGGAGGACATGGCGCGACCCTATGGACAAAAAAGTCCGCCCGCCAATGCCAACCTGCGATCAGAAGCCGAGATTGATGATCGGGAAAACCTTCGGGAGCGGGTGGAACTCGTCCCAGTTGCGCGAATCGACCTGGTTCCAGAGGCCGATTTGCACGCCCTTGAGCGTTCCGGCGTAGTTGACCAAACCGAGTTGGAGGCCGGTGACGTGCTTGCTGGCATTGACGAAACCGATCTGCACGCCGGACACATCGACGGTGGCGAGATCGTTCCAGTTGATGATGCCGTTTTGGAGGCCGGTGATGTTGGCCTCGGGAAAATTGATCCAGCCGTTTTGCCAGCCGAAGACTTCGCCGCCCGTGCGGTTGATGATGCCGGCTTGAACACCTTTGGTGACGCCATCGACGCGATTGTAGAGCGTGGGCAGAAGGCCGGTGAAGCCGGTAAAATCGCCGGTGGTGACGTTGACGATGCCGATTTCGAGGCCGGTCATGTTTTTATTTTCGCCGTAAAGCTCTAGGCGGAAGCCGGAAACGCTTTCGCTGGCGGGCACGAGTTGTGGATTGGGCGCCCACAAAGCGGCTTGGAAACGCGCGTCATCGGCGCGGGCGGCAAGGACGGCGGCGCCGATGAAGGCGGCGACGGACATGATTTTCAGAGATTTCATGGGGGGTAGGTATAAGAACGCTTCGGGGTGTTCTGGTTCCAATCTACCCACTATGCGTAAAAACGCACCTCGTTTTATCTGATGATCGGGGACGGTTCGCGTTTTCCGATCGGTCTTCCGTTTCCGCTTAGGCTTGAGGCGGGTGGGCGGCGGCTTCGCGGGTGGCTTGGGCGAGGGCCTTGATGTCGGGCGTGATGGCGGCGCGAACTTTTTTCTCCATGCGGTCGATGAAGAGCGTGCCGTTCAAGTGATCGACTTCGTGTTGGATGCAGCGGGCGAGCAGGTCGTCGCACACGAGGACGTGCGGCGTGCCTTGCAAATCCTGATAGGTCACGCGGATCGCGTCGGGGCGGATCACGTCGCCGCGGATGTCGGGGAACGACAGGCAACCTTCCTCGTAAACGAATTCATCCGAGGGCAAAAACTTGATCTCCGGGTTCACCAACGCGAAAGGCATGAACAGCTCCTTCGGCGGTCTTCCGCCGTCGAGCTCCCAGTTGAAATCGACCTTGGCTCCGCGCAGATCGACCACGCACAGTTGGATCGCCTGGCCAATTTGTTGCGCGGCGAGACCGATGCCGCTGGCGGTGTGCATGGTGGCGATCATCTGCTCGGCGAGGAGGGCGAGCGCGGCGTCGAAGACGGTGACTTTGGCGCCTTTTTTCCGCAGGACAGGGTGGTTGTAGTGAACAATTGGCAGGGCCATAGGTCGGTGTGGAGACCGCAAAACGTGGATTTGCCTCCCGCGAGCGGCAAACGAATACTGCACCCATGAGCCTTCCCGCCCACACCCGCCCCTGGCCGATCCTGGCTTGGATGACCGCCGGGCTCCTGCTCATCGCCATCGCCTGGGTGGTGCCGGTGAATCTCAAATCCGTCACGCCGGCGCTGCTCAAGGCCGCAGGCGAGGGCACGCCTTCGGTCGCGCACTTGGGCCGCGAGCTGCTCGACTCCGAAAAGCCCGGCCCCGCCGCCCTCGCGCTCGCGGCCGCACGCACGCTCGACGATCCCCAGGCCGCGACGCTGGCCACCGCGCTCGACCGCACCACGCAACGTCGCCCCGAACTCGTGCCTTGGGGTGGCTGGGACCCGTTTCTCGATCCGCTTTTCAACCTCAAGGAAAACTCCGGTCACCGCGACAGCACGCCCGTCCTCACGTTTTTCATCACCGAGAAAGCCCGCCTCAGCCTGCGCGATTATCTCGCCAACTCCCGCTCCGACGGCGTGCAGTCGCTCCTGCGGCTGCGCACGCTCGACCGCACCGGCCGCTTCGTGCCGGCCAATCAGCCCGGCGGGCAAACCCTCGACGCCGTCATCCTCCTTGGTGCGCTGCTCTACCAAGGCGAACACTTCTCCGCACCGCTCCAGCGCGAACTCCGCGCCCTCGCCGACACCGCCGCCGACCAGAAGAATCTCGGCGAACTTGAACCCGTTTTCATCGACCTGCTTTCGCTCGGGCGCCGCCTCAACTGGATTCAGCTCTGCGAACTCCTGCGCGTGACCGACAGCGCGAAAACCGTCGGTGAATTCGCCCAGCTCGCCCGCGCCACGCCCGACGATCTACCGCTCATTTACAGCGCCGCGCTTCTTTCCGATTCCGCCGACCAAGTGGCGACTTATCTCCTGCGCTACGGTCGCGCGGGCGTGGCCGATCTGAAGCTCGCGCTCTCGCTCGGCCAAGGCGCGGTCACGCAGCTCCTGTTGCGCCAAGTGCCCGTCAACCATCAGCCCGCGCCGTCCTTTGGTCCTGCGACGTTGCTTGCTCTGCTTTACCCCAAGCTCGCGCTCGCCGCCAAGTATCTCGGCTTCCTGCTGGGAGCCTTTTGTCTTTTTCGCGGTCTGGATCGTGTGCTGTTCGACGCTCCGTCGGACGCCTCCCATCCTCACGTCAAAAGCGGCGTGCTCGCGATCCTCACCGCAGGCATGCTCATCCTCGCCACGGAACCGTTCCTGCTCAAACCTGCGCCACCGTCCGAATTTCAGCTCAAGCTCACCATTCCCGTCCTCTCGAACATCTCCGATCCCGCCTCGCTCACCCACGCCGACAACACTTTCAACATGGACACATCCACCCTCCTCTCCATCGGCTTCTTCGCCCTTCTCCAGATTGGCATGTATCTCCTCTGTCTCGCCAAGATGCGCGAGATCGACCTCCAATCCGTCCCCGCGCTCCTCAAACTCCGCCTTATGGAAAACGAGGAAAACCTCTTCGACGGCGGCCTCTACATCGGCATCGCAGGCACCGCCACCGCACTCGTGCTCCAAGTGCTGCACCTCATCGATCCCAATCTCCTCGCCGCCTACTCCTCCAATCTCTTCGGCATCATCTGCGTCGCCCTCGTGAAGATCCGCCACGTGCGTCCTTTCAAGCGCCGCCTCATCCTCGAAAGCCAGACGGTCGAACCCGTGAAGCCCCTCGCCGTC
>JAHFTG010000217.1 GCA_023269455.1 Opitutaceae bacterium
TGGCGCTGGAGGGGAAGGCTTATGTGGAACGCTACACGCAGGCGCTGGCGCACGAGTTGAAGGCGCCGCTCTCGGCGATTCGTGGGGCGGCGGAGTTGTTGCAGGAGGCGATGCCGGCGGAGGAACGGGCGAAGTTTCTCACGCACCTGCGGACGGAGTCGGGGCGTATCCATGAAATCGTGGACCGCATGCTGCAACTGGCGGCGCTGGAGGCGCGGCGCGGGCTCGAAGGCGCGGAGGTGTTGGCGGCGGGCGAGTGCGCGCGGGAGGCGGTCGAGGCGTTGAGCCCGGCGTGCGGCGCGCGCGGATTGACGGTGAGAATCGAGAATGCGGATACGGGAGCGCGGGTGAACGGGGAGAAGTTTCTCGTCGTGCAGGCCTTGACGAATCTAGTGCAGAACGCGGTGGAGTTTTCTCCGGATGGCGGGGTGGTCGTGGTGCGGGTGGAAGACATGGGCGCGCGCGTGTGGTGGGTGGTCGAGGACGAGGGGCTGGGCGTGCCGGAGTTTGCACGGGAACGGATTTTCGAGCGGTTTTACTCGTTGCCTAGGCCGGTGAGCGGGCGGAAGAGCACGGGGCTGGGGTTGAGTTTTGTGAGGGAGATCGCGGGGCTGCACGGCGGCGAGGTGACGGTCGAAAATCGCGCGGAGGGCGGGGCGCGGGCGGTGCTGGTGCTGCCGATGGCGGGCTCACAAAAATTATAGCCACGCAATTAAGACGTGGCCGAGCCACGGAGGATTTAACCACTCATGGAATCGTCCAATGGGGCGATTCTCTGGGAGTAGTTCCGGCCAATGGCCTCCACCGTTAAAGCGGAGGGGCGGCTGATGCCGCCGGGGTTTTCGCGGCGAATTCATGCGGACTTCACACGGGCTTCATGGGCGCGGTCTAGAATGACGGGGATGAACAATTCCTCGTCTTCGTTTTTGTCGGATGGTCGCTCGTGGCTGCAACGTCGCGCGCTTTTTTTCAAGGTGGTGGGGGTGGCTTTCCTCGGGCTGCTGCTGCTGATCCCGCTGGGGATGGTGAAGGATACGCTGGCTGAACGGCAGGATCGCTACCGCGCGGCGGTCGCGGAAGTCACCGCGACGTGGGGCGGGGCGCAGCGGGTGGCGGGGCCGGTGCTGGTGGTGCCTTACACGTATAAAACGGAGGTGGAGGAGGTGCGGTTTGTGGATTCTCAACCCGTGCGTGAGCAGCGGGAGAAAACCATGCGGGGCGAGGCGTTTTTCTTGCCGGAGCAGCTCGACGTGCAGGGGCAGATCGAGCCTTCGCTGCGCAAGCGGGGGATCTACTCGACGCCGGTGTATGCGGCGCGGTTGAAGCTGTCGGGGCGGTTTGCGGAGCCGCATTTTGAGTTTATCGCAGGGCGCGAGGTGCAGCCGCTGTGGGCGCAGGCGCGGGTGGCGTTCATGATCAGCGATCTGCGGGGGACGCAGGAGAAACTGGCGTTGAAGTGGGGCAATGATGAGGTGGCGCTGGAGCCGGGGGCGGCTTTCGAGGGGATGGGCGCGGGGGTGCATGCGCCGGTGAAACTGGCGGCGGGCGAGGCGCGGGAGTTTGCGATGGAGCTGGCGCTCAACGGCAGCGACGGGCTGCGGTTTGTGCCGTTGGGGCGGCAGACGGGCGTGAAGGTGACGTCGGCGTGGCCGGACCCGAGTTTTGACGGGGCTTACCTGCCGATGGCGCGGGAGGTGGGGCCGCAGGGGTTTGCGGCGGAGTGGAGGGTATCGTATTATGGGAGAAATTTCCCGCAGGAGTGGGCGTCGGTGGGCGGGAACGCGGCAGGGCCGTCGGCGAAGGAGTTGGAGGAGGCGGCGTTTGGAGTGAGCCTGATGCAGCCGGTGAACGCCTACCGCACGGTGGAGCGGGCGATCAAATACGGGGTGTTGTTCCTGACACTGGTGTTTGCGGTGTTTTTCCTGTTCGAGGCGGGGTGCGGGCTGCGGCTCAATGCGCTCAACTACCTGTTGGTGGGAGCGGCGTTGTGCTTGTTTTATCTCGGGACGCTGGCGTTGGGGGAGTTTATCGCGTTCGGGGCGGCTTATGCGCTTTCGGCGGCGGTTTCGACGGGGTTGATCGCGTTTTATGGGCGGAGTATTTTGAAGAGCACGCGACGGGCGTGGTTGGTGGGAGGGATGCTCGGAGGGGTTTACGGGTATCTGTATTTCGTGCTGCAGATGGAGGATTTCGCGCTGCTGGCGGGGACGGGGGCGCTTTTTGCGGTGTTGGCGGCGGTGATGGTGGCGACGCGGAAGCTCACCGGGGAGGAGGGGTTGCCGGAGCCGGCGGTGGCGGGCTTGAAGGGAGGGGAGGGCGAGGCATGAGGGCGGTGCGTTTGCCGAGGCTGCGGTGTGCGCTGCTGGGGTTGCTTCCGCTCGCGGCTAGGGCGGGGGCTTCGGAGGTGGGGCGCGTGACGGGAGCGGTGGAGCGGGCGTGGGCGAAGAAAGCGCCGGTGTCGCCTTCGACAGAGGAGAAAGTGGATAACTTCAAGTTTGGCGGTGGATAACAAGAGTCTGGCGTCGGCGATTTCGTCTTTGGAGTGGCTTTGGCAGACGGTGGAGCGGGTTTTCTGCGACGCAGAGGGGTCTTTCTGTGAGCTGGAGAGACTTTTCTGGGTCGTGGAGGGGACATTCCATGAGGTGGAGCGAGTGCTCCAGGCTTGAGAAAGGTCTCTTAGGGTCGTCGAGGATGGTTTCTACGGTCGATGAAGGGATGTTCTACGGTCGAGCGGAGGCGCGAAAGGGGCGGGTTTGGTGAAATTTCCGATGAGCGAGAGGGGGTGGGCGTGGAAATGCATTTGCCACGGGCGGAGGCGGGGCGGACGCTGCGCGCTTATGAGTTTATACGAGAGCAAGACCGAGATTTCGCCCGAGGCCGTCGATGCAATCGACGAGGTGCTGCTGGAGCTGGGAGTGGACGGCTGGAGTCTGCTCCAGGATGTCATCGTGAAGCGGGCCTGGCTCGTGGGGATTTTCGCGGCGGAAGCCGAGGCGCAGGCACGCTGGGCGGAGCTTAAGCCGCTCTTGCAGGCGGCGTTGCCGGAATTGGTCGTGGGCGAGCCCGAGGGGCGGGCGCTGGCCGATCAGGACTGGCGCGACAGCTACAAGGCGCATTTCAAGGCGTCGCAGTTCGGGCGTTTGCACTGGGTGCCGGTGTGGGAACGCGAAAAATTTCAACCGGGCGCGGGCGAGGTGGTTATCTGGCTAGATCCGGGGCTGGCGTTCGGCACGGGCAACCATGAGACGACGCGGCTGTGCTGCGAGCGGCTGGTGGTGCTGGCCGCGCAGGCGGGCGACCGCGTGGGCGGGCTGCGCGTGGTGGACGCGGGGTGCGGCTCGGGGATATTGGCGCTTTCGGCGGCGAAGCTGGGTTTCAAGCAGGTCGAGGGCTTCGACAACGATCCCGAGGCGGTGCGCGTGAGCGAAGAAAATGCTGCGCTCAATGAGCTTACGGGCGCGGTGACGTTTTTTACGGGCGACTTGGTGAGCGGGCTGGCGGGGCGGCAGGCGGATGTGCTGCTGGCGAACATCCAAGCGGACGTGCTCATGCGCTTTGTGGGCGAGCTGACGGCGGCGGTGGCGCCGGGAGGTGCGCTGGTGTTGAGCGGGATTCTGGCGATCGAGCTGGAGCGGGTTCGCGGGGTGTTTGCGGCCGCCGTGCCTGCGTGGAAGGTCGAGAGCCGGGTGATGGGCGAATGGAGCGATGTGGCGCTCTCGCGACCGGTTTAAACGGCTTTCGCGAGGCTCGAAATGAGCCTCTTTTCGCGACGCGGCGAGTTTTTAGAACCCCGAGGCTTCGGGGGCGACGCCCACGACTTTGATTTCGACGCGGCCGACGGCGTCGAGGCCGAGGTTTTGGCGGTAAATATCGCCGACTTCCTGGGTGAGGTAGCCTTGGATCGCGTCGAGTTTGGCATTGGGGCGGACGCGGAGGCGGATCACGGTCTCAAACTTGCCGCGACGGCGTGAAATGGTGGCGCGGGCGGAGGCGACGCCTTTGAGCTGTTCGCAGCAGGTCTCCACGAGGCGGTGGAGGGCGTGGCGGGAGATTTCGAGGCGGCCTTTGTCGCCGTCGGAAATGACCAGCGTGTTGGGCTGGCGCACCAGAATCAACAGGGCGAGCAGCGCCAAGCCTGACCAAAGCACGACGATTTCCAGCGTGCTGAGGTTTGTGATAAAATCTGTCCAATAAGCCATTGCGGGGAGTGGCAGAGGGCTTAGTCGGTCGCGGGAGCTTCGGGCCAGAGGTCGTCGGCCTTGTCTTGTTCGGGCGTGAGGTCGCTGGGGAGGCGGACGCCTTCGATGATGACATCGACTTTGGAAACGTTTTTGCCGGTCATGGCGATGACCTGCTTGCGGACCGCGACTTGGACTTCGTAGGCGGTTTTTCCGATTTCGGAACCGTAATTCACGATCAGG
>JAHFTG010000421.1 GCA_023269455.1 Opitutaceae bacterium
TTGCGCAAATGTATAGATATGGGACTGCTCATATTGAAAACCTTAAATTGGCAGTGAAAACAACGATTTTCAGTATTTTAAAACCAAGGTGATTTTCTCGCAAGTTATTGATTTATATGATATATTTATATATAATTGACATTTATGCTACCTAAAATCATTGTCTTGTCAATCTATCACGCAGTGCCACTGCTTGCCAAGCCGCAGTCATTTGATTGATCAAAATGATTAAGCTTTCTGTGCTAGTGTGATAAAGTTAAAAAAATCGAAAATTTTCGATCTGAAAGTAAATGGCTTCCCAAAAACTTGTCCCCGAACTCGAGCGCATTACCCAAACGCAACGCGAGCGCTTGGCCTATATCGAGGTCAAGGCGTTTTACTGTGGGGATTTGACGCGCGCTGACATTGAGTGCCGTTTTGGCGTGAAGCCGGCAGCTTCGGCCCGCGACTTGGTTGCATATCGGCGGTTCGCGCCGAATAACCTCGTCTACGACGCCGGTCCACGCTGTTATCGCGCGACAGATACATTTCGACCGCTTTTTGAACAGAGTGCCGATCGCATCCTCACCTGGCTTCGATCCGGAATGGGTGACGGCCTTGATATCAAGGTTCGCCGGTCGGTGCCATGCGAAAGTGCCAGTGATCTAGTATTTCCAGACTTGGAAATTTTGGCGGCCATCACCCGGGCCATCACATCAAAACAATTGATCCAGGTTAGTTATTTATCGCTGACCTCTGGTCCATCAACCAAAACCCTGGCTCCGCTGGCACTGGCGAATACTGGACTACGGTGGCATTTGCGCGCTCATGACTGCGAGAAAAAACGATTTGCGGACTTTGTCTTAACGCGGATTGTAAAAGCAAAGCCTTTGAATGAGGACATCCCATATGATCAGCAGATCGAAGCGGACGTTCAATGGGCCCGTGTCGTGCATCTTGAATTAGTGCCCCATCCAGGGGTTGTGCATGGGGCGGCCATCGAAGCCGACTACGGAATGACCGGCGGACTGTTGCAGCTGGAAATGCGTGCTCCTCTGGTGGGTTACGCATTGAGGCGATGGGCGGTGGACTGTTCGCCAGATCATAGGCTGGATCCCAAAGCGCATCACCTTTGGTTGAGAAACAGTCAAACCCTTTATGGTGTCGAGAGCGCATCGTTGGTGCCGGGTTACGCTAGTGAGAAAGGCGGAGTTAGTGGGAATCTATAACGCCGAGATATCTGCTGGATCGCTGATGATTCCCGAGAGCCGCAAGGTCGCGGCTTTGATGCTTAGCCAGCCGACGCAGGCCCAGTGGGACGACGCCATCGAGGTCGAGAACATCCTCCAAAAGACCCCCCCCACGGCACGGCGCCAGGCCCGGCTGTTGCGACGGCGCTTGGAGACGATCGACGATGCCGGTCTCGAACTGATCGTCGGGGCGGAGGCCGAGGTCTGCGTTCAAATCCTTTTGGCCGCCTCGATTCGGCATAGCCGCCTGATCGGCGACTTCATGCGCGATGTGTATGCCGCCGACCTGCGCAAGCTTGAAAAGTCGCTAAGCCATCGCCAATGGGACTCATTCCTGGCCGAATGCGAGCATCGCGACGAGGCCGTCAAGGCATGGGCCCAGACCACGCGCGAGAAGCTGTTCCAAGTTGTCGTCCGCATCCTGGCCGAGGCCAAGTATCTCGATTCCACCCGGCGCATGGGCCTCACGCCCCCGATGCTCCACCCCAAGGCGCGCGCCTATATCCAACAACTGGGGGACGCTGAGACGCTCGCCCGCATGGAGGCTCAACGATGACCACCACTTTCGAGGAGCGGCTCAACCAAGCGCTGCCGCGCCTCGCCTCCTCCGACGTGCTCGACAACCGCGGCGCCGGCGGCGAGATCGGCTTTTGGATTTTCGACTACCCGCCCGAGCGGGAGATGGAGGTCCGCTCTTGGGTCGCCGAGGTGATCGAGCCGGGGCTGCGCAAGCAAAAACCTGAGCTGCGCTTCGCCACCATCGACCTCTTCGAATGCGTGGTAGGGCTGTTGGAGGAGCGCGGGCTCTTGGAAAAGGCCTTCGAAATGCAGACGCGCAAGGGCGACGACGCACTGCTGGGCAATCTGCGCTCGGTGCTCAAAGAGGATCGGCTGGCCGCGCGGATCGTGTCCATGGCCGGCGTGGAGGATTTGAACCTGCTGATCGTCAAGGGGGTGGGCTCGGTGTTTCCGATGCTTCGGACGCACACCTTGCTGTCGGCGCTGCATCCGCACATGCGCGATACGCCTCTGCTGATGCTCTATCCCGGCCGCTATGACGGCATGTCGCTGCGCCTGTTCAACAAGCTCGGCGACGACAACTACTACCGAGCCTTCCGGCTGGTCTCGTAAATTCAAAGGGGGCTCCATGAAAATAAAAGAATTGTTCGCCAAGCCGATCAACCGGCCCATCAACGGCGTCATCAAAGCCGACCAGCGCGACGAGGAGAGCGTCTGGCAGGAGTTGGACGAATACGTCACCACCAAACAGGTGACCGAATACTTGCGCCGCTTCTTCGACGCCTACCTGGCCACCGTCGACCACCCCACGGACCCGGCCATCGTGGCTCGGATGGGCGTGTGGGTGTCGGGCTTCTTTGGCTCGGGCAAATCCCACTTCATCAAGATCCTGTCCTATTTGCTCTCGAACCTCGAGGCGGCCAACCCGTCCTCGGGCGAGCGCCGGCGCGCCGCGCAGTTCTTCGATTCCAAGATCAAGGATCCGATGTTGATCGGCGACATCCGCCGAGCCGTGTCAGGCAAGACCGACGTGATCTTGTTCAACATCGATTCGAAAGCCGACTCGAAGGACGACCGCGACGCGATCCTCCAAGTCTTCCTTCGCGTGTTCAACGAGATGCGCGGCCTGTCGGGCGACGCCCCGCACGTCGCCGAGATGGAGCGCCACCTCATCTCCAAAGGGAGCTACGACTCCTTCAAGCAAGCCTTCAAGGAGTCGAACGGCAATGATTGGGAGGCTGAGCGCGACGCCGTCGGCTTCCTGCGCGACGACGTTATCGCTGGCCTCTCGAAGGCCTTGGACATGTCCACCGAGTCGGCGGGCAAATGGTTCGACAACGCGGCCGAAACCTACAAGATCAACATCGAGGGCTTCGCGGGAATCGTGCGCGACTACCTCGACGCCAAAGGACCCGGCCACCGCGTGGTGTTCCTGGTGGACGAAGTGGGCCAGTTCATCGGCAAGAACGCCCAGTTGATGCTCAATCTGCAAACCATCACCGAGGGCCTTGGCACCGTTTGCAAGGGCAGGGCATGGGTGATCGTCACCAGCCAAGAGGACATCGACGCGACCTTGGGCGAGGCCAACGCCGCCCGCTCCAACGACTTTTCGAAGATCACGGGGCGCTTCCACACGCGCCTGTCGCTCTCGTCTTCCAACACCGACGAGGTGATCTCCCAGCGTCTGCTTGAAAAGACGCCCGAGGCCAAAGCGGAGCTTTCCGCCCTTTGGAAGTCCAAGGGCGACATCATCAACAACCAACTGTCTTTCGCCGAAAACGCGATCGCGTTTCGGGGCTTCCGCGACGCCGACGACTTCTGCGCCCACTACCCGTTCGCCCCCTATCAGTTCCAGCTGCTGCAGAAGGTTTTCGAGTCGATCCGCAAGGTCGGGGCGACGGGCCGCCACCTGGCTCGCGGCGAGCGATCGATGCTGGACGCTTTCCAAACCGCCGCGGTGGGCAACGGCGATAAGCCGGCCGACGCTTTGATTCCGCTCTACGACTTCTATCCGTCCATCGAAAGCTTCTTGGACTCGGCGGTCAAGCGCGCGATCGACCAGGCCACAGACAATCCGGCGCTCGAAAAGTGGGACTCCCAGCTGTTGCGAGCCTTGTTCCTCATCCGCTACGCCGACGCCGTGAAAGGGACGGTGGACAACCTTGCGACGCTTTGCCTCAACCAGGTCGATGCCGACAAGCTCGCGCTCAAAAAGAAGATCGACGAGAGCCTGCACCGGCTCGAGCGGCAGAACTTGGTCAGCCGCAATGGCGATCTGTGGTTCTTCCTGACCAACGAGGAGCGCGACGTCACCCAAGAGATCAAGGCGGTCGAGATCTCCGGAGCGGATATTTCGCGCCTGGTGGCCGAGCTGGCCTATGACGAAATCCTTGGCGGCCAGACTAAGGTTCGGCACCACGATACCAAGAGCGACTATGAGTTCAATCGCCTTCTTGACGGGGCGCCCTACAAGCAAGCCAATCAAGAGCTCACCTTCGAAATCCTCTCGCCAGTGGGAGCCGATTATGAGCTCATGACCTACGCGAGACTCATTGGCCGCAGCCACGAAGGCAAGGGAAGGGCGATCTTGCGCATGTCGAACGACACTCGCGTCGACGTCGAGATCCGCACCTACCTTCAAATCGAGAAA
>JAHFTG010000422.1 GCA_023269455.1 Opitutaceae bacterium
GACGACGCCACCACCGACCCAGATGGGCGAGCGGTTGGAGCCGGCGCGGGCGCGACCGGTGCCCTTCTGGGCCCAGGGCTTCTTGCCACCGCCGCGGACTTCGCCGCGGGTTTTGGTGGAATGCGTGCCGAGGCGGGCGTTGGCGCGATGAGCGACGACGACTTCCTTCACGGCTTGGAGGCCACGGGAGCCTTCAAAGGTCGGAAGATTGAAGTCCTGCTCGGAGCTCTTCGCGGCGTCGGATGTGAAAACGGTAAGTTTCATTTTGGATCAGTCTCCGTTGGTTAGGCTTTCTTGGCCTTCTTGCCCGAGCGGATGATGACATCGTCGCCGTTGGCACCCGGAATGGCGCCCTTGACGAGGATGAGGTTTTTGTCGGCGAGGATCTTCACGACGCGCAGGTTCTGCACCGTGCGGTTGTTCGAACCCATGTGGCCAGGCATCGCCTGGTTCTTCCACGTGCGGCCAGGAGTCTGGCGCATGCCGATCGAGCCGATGCGGCGGTGGAACATGGAACCGTGGGCGGCGGGACCACCGGAGGCGCCATGCTTCTTCATGACGCCCTGGAAGCCCTTGCCCTTCGACACGCCGAGCACGTCGATGATCTGGCCTTCGGTGAAGGCGGAGACCGTGATGACGTCGCCGGCCTTGCCGGTGAAAGCCTCGGTGAGGCGGACCTCGTTCAGCACGCGGGGCGTGACATCGAGACCGGCCTTCTTGGCGTGGTTGGCTTCGCCCTTGGAGGCGTTCTTCGCCTTGCGGGCGCCGAAACCGAGTTGCACGGCGTTGTAGCCGTCGGTCTCAACAGTTTTGACTTGGACGACCGGGCACGGGCCGGCTTCCACCACGGTGACCGGGACCAAGACGTTTTGCGCGTCGTAGACCTGGGTCATGCCGATTTTTTTTCCTAATAGTGTAGCGATCATGGGCTAAGTGGTAGGTGGCGGGTGAGCGCCGTTTGTTTAGACCTACTTTAGCAAGGGCCGGGGTGAGCCGGCTGGCTTGGCTAAGATGGTATGTGGTTAAAAACTTAAACGTTGATGGTGATGTCCACGCCGGAGGGCAGGTTGAGCTTCTTCAGCTCGTCAACCGTCTGGGCGGTGGGCTCGAGAATATCGATGAGGCGCTTGTGCGTGCGGGACTCGAACTGCTCCATGGACTTCTTGTCCACGTGCGGGGAGCGGTTGACCGAGAGCTTCACGATGTGGGTCGGGAGCGGGATGGGACCCGAGACGCGCGCGCCGGAGCGCTTGGCGGTTTCCACGATTTCCGAGGCGGACTGATCGATGACGCGATAGTCGAAGCCCTGGAGTTTGATGCGAATGCGTTGGCCTTTCATGGCGGTATAAAGAACGAGGGTTGAAAATTAGGTACGAGCGGGGCCCTTGGCGTTGGACTCCACGATCTTCGCGAGCTGCGAGTTCGGGACCTGCGCGAAGTGCGACGGCGTGATGGACGCGCTGGCGCGGCCCTTCGAGAGGGAACGAATGTCGGTGACGTAGCCGAAGAGGAGTTCGAGCGGGACGTGCGCCGTGATGATGCACGCGCCCGACTTGTTATCCATGCCCTGAATCTGGCCGCGGCGACGGTTGATGTCGCCCATGAGGTCGCCCTGGTACTCTTCCGGGGTGGTGACCTCGACGCCCATGATCGGCTCGAGGAGGATCGGACCGGCCTGCTTCATCGCTTCCTTGAAAGCGAAGATGCCGGCCATCTTGAACGCCATTTCGGAGGAGTCGACTTCGTGGAACGAACCGTCGGTGATGCGCACGATGACGTCGACGACCGGGAAGCCGGCGATGACACCATTGTTGGCACCTTCGAGGAGGCCGTCCGTCGCGGGCTTGATGAATTCCTTCGGGATCGAGCCGCCAACGGTCTCGTTGATGATCTCGACGCCCTTGCCCTTCTCGTTGGGCTCCATCTTGACGACGACATGGCCGTACTGGCCCTTACCACCCGACTGGCGGATGAATTTGCCTTCGCCTTCGGCGGCCTTGGTGATGGTTTCGCGGTAAGCGATCTGCGGCTTGCCCGAGGTCGCCTCGACCTTGAACTCGCGCTTCATGCGATCGATGATGATCTCAAGGTGCAGTTCGCCCATGCCGGCGAGAATGGTCTGGCCGGTGTCCTGGTCGGTCTTGACGCGGAGCGTCGGATCCTCGGCGACGAGACGCTGGAGCGCCACGCCGAGCTTTTCCTGGTCGCCCTTGGAATTCGGCTCGATGGACATCGAGATAACCGGCTCCGGGAAGGACGGCGGCTCGAGACGGATGTCGAAATCCTCGTCACACAGCGTATCGCCGGTGATGACGTCCTTGACGCCGACGACGGCGCAGATGTCACCCGCGTAGGCGACTTCGATTTCCTCGCGCTCGATGGCGCGCATGAGGACGAGGCGGGAAACGCGCTCGGTGCGGCGGGTGCGGGGATTGTAGAGGGACATGCCGCGCGGCAGCTGGCCGGTGTAGACGCGGTAGAACACGAGACGACCGACGAACGGATCGTTCCAGAGCTTGAAGGCGAGGCCCGCGAGCTTGGCTTTGTCGTCGACGACTGCCTCGACCGGCTTGCCGTCGCTATCCTGACCCTGCATCGGCGGAACGTCGATCGGGCTCGGGAGGTAGTTGACCACGCAGTCGAGCAGGCGCTGGACACCCTTCTTCTTGAAGGCGGAGCCCGGGAACACGCCCGTGAACTGGAGGGAAATGGTGGCCTTGCGGACGCCGAGCAGGAGCTGGTCGACGGTGATCTCCTCGCCATTGAGATACTTCTCAGCGATGACATCGTCGAAGTCGGACACGGCCTCGATGAGCTTGTCGCGGTATTCCTTCGCCTGCGCCTTCATGGCGTCGGGAATCTCAACCGGAGTCGGCTTCATGCCGAGCGGGTCAGCCGGATTATCCTCAAACGTGTAGGCGACATTCTGCACGAGGTCGACGAGACCGGAGAAATTCTCCTCGGCGCCGATCGGCAGGTAGAGGGCGTGGGCGTTCGCCTTGAGCTTGTTGCGGATGTCGTCGATGCAACGGAAGAAATTCGCGCCGACGCGGTCCATCTTGTTGATGAACGCAATGCGCGGAACCTTGTACTTGTTGGCCTGGCGCCAGACGGTCTCGGACTGCGGCTGCACGCCGGCGACGGCGTCAAACACGGCCACGGCACCGTCGAGCACGCGGAGCGAGCGCTCCACCTCGGCCGTGAAGTCCACGTGGCCGGGGGTGTCGATGATGTTAATGCGCTGCTTGATGCCCTTCCAAGGACCCCAGGAAGCGTTCCAAGCGCAGGAAATGGCGGCGGCGGTGATCGTGATGCCACGCTCGCGCTCCTGCTCCATCCAGTCGGTCACCGTGGTGCCCTCGTGGACTTCGCCCATCTTGTGGACGGCGCCGGAGTAGAAGAGAATACGCTCGGTCGTCGTGGTCTTGCCGGCGTCGATATGCGCGGCGATACCAATGTTACGCGTCCATTCGAGCGGGAACGGACGGTCCTTGGAGTTGACCGGGGAGACCTTGGCCTTGTCGGTGACGACAGTGATCTTGATGGGAGAATCGACGGACATGATACGGGAAAGTGCTTACCAGCGGAGATGGGCGAAGGCGCGGTTGGCTTGGGCCATCTTGTGCATTTCTTCCTTCTTCTTCACCACGGAGCCGGTGTTGTTGTAGGCGTCGACGATCTCGGCGGCGATAGCCTCGCGCATCGGGATGCCCTTGCGGCCGTTGGCGGCGTCAACAATCCAGCGGAGGGCCAGGGATTCCTGGCGCTCGAAAGAGATTTCCACGGGAACCTGGTAGGTGGCGCCACCGACGCGGCGGCTCTTCACTTCCAGCTTCGGGCGGGCGTTTTCCATGGCGCCCATCAGCAGGTCGACCGGGTCGCCCTTCTGGAGCTTCTCGCTCACCTTCTCGAAGGCACCGTAGACGATGCGTTCGGCGAGCGTGCGCTTGCCGCTCTTCATGATGACGTTGATGAGATGCGTGACCAGGGCGCTGTTATAGCGGACATCCGGAACGGTGGGGCGATGAGTAGCTCTGCGACGGCGTGACATGGCGGCTTAAAAAAGAACGAGGGTTAGGCCTTGGCGGCTTTCGGGCGTTTGACGCCGTACTTGGAACGGGAACGACGACGCTTCTCGACGCCGGTGGCGTCGAGCGTGCCGCGGACGATGTGGTAACGCACGCCGGGGAGATCCTTCACACGACCGCCGCGCACGAGCACGATGGAGTGCTCCTGGAGGTTGTGACCCTCATCAGGAATGTAGGAAATGACCTCGGTACCGTTCGTGAGGCGAACCTTGGCGACCTTGCGGATGGCCGAGTTCGGCTTTTTCGGCGTGCGGGTCATGACCTGCACACAGACGCCGCGGCGGAAGGGGTTACCCTGCAAC
>JAHFTG010000218.1 GCA_023269455.1 Opitutaceae bacterium
TTCATGAAGATCGGGTATAACGGTTCCAAGTGATGGTGCGCTGGATGGCTTCGGCGAGCGGCACGGTGACCTCGACGCCCAAGTCGCGCTGGGCGCGGCTTACATCGGGCACCAGCCGGTTGCGATCATGGCCCGTCTGCCCCAAGCGGGTGCGGATCTCGGGCACGGGCGTAAAGGACTGGGTGATCATCTTGGCCAAAGAGCCGAGATCGACCGGCTCAGGGCTGCCAACGTTGTAGGTCTCACGCGGGCGTCCGTTGGCCAGCGCAGCCAAAACCCAAAACGCATAATCGCTGGCATACATGAGACTGCGCACCGTGGCACCATCGCCCATGATGCGGATGGGCCCGCCGGTGAAACTGTCGCGGATAAAATCGGTGACCGCCCAAGGGAGTTGAAGAGATTGGTAGGGGCCGACAAAGGCAAACGGGCGAAGGGTCACGACGGGGAGCTTGGTTTCGCTGATAGCGCTCTGGGTGACGACTTCGGCGAACCGTTTCGACTCGGCATAAACGGCGTTGACGTCGTTGCAGCGCATCGGCCCGGCGAAGGTTTCGTCAACCCGGGGCTGATCCCAAGGCTGAGCACCGTAAACCAAACCGGAGCTGAGCAGGACAAATTTTTGGAGGTCTTCGAGGAGATTGGCGGCCCGAAGAAGACGCTGGGTGCCCACGCTGTTGACCTCGGCGACGGCACTCGGCTGGGAGGCGAGCAGGCGGCGATCGGTAAGCGCGGCCGCGTGGATGATGTAGCGCACATCGCGAGGAAGCTCGGAAAAATAGCGGATATCACCTTCTTCAAAACGCACGCCATCGAGCTGGCCCAGATGAGGCCAGCGAGCAGCGAAGCCACGGGCTTGCCGACTGTAAACAGTGACGCGCAGGTCAAACCCGTGGTGCTCGTTGAGGATTTTTATCAACTCCAACAACCATGTGCCGAGAAACCCGGTGCCGCCCGAAATAAACAGGTGTTGTCCACGCAGGGCATCGAGTCGCTGGCTGCGGCCGTGGAGAACGGCTTCGGCATCGGACCGAACAAGGGCTAGGGCACTATTCATGGGATTATGACTTGGGTTGGGTTGCTTTGAGGCGAGCCAGTTCGGAGGCGACTTCGATGATGATGTCCTCCTGCCCGCCGACCACTTTGCGCTTACCCAGCTCAAAAAACACGTCGCGAGGGTCCACCCCCATCTGCTTGGAGGCGCGTTGCACCGGCTTGGAGAAGCCAGAGAATACGCCAGCCAGACCGCTGACAATGGTGATGCCATTGGAGTCGGGCAAGGAACCGGCAAAAAGCCGCGTAGCGACATCGGCGGCATCCAGCGCGGCGTAGAGATCCACGGAGGTCGTATAGCCCTGCTGCTTGAGAACGGCGGCGAGCATCTCAAGAGGCGCGTTGCCGGCACCCGCTCCAAAGCCTTTGGAGGTGCCGTCAATGATGCGGGCACCGGCTTCCAGCGCCGCAAGGGAGTTGGCGATGCTCAGCCCGAGATTGTTGTGGGCATGGAAGCCGACCGGCACATCGAGCCGGGAGGCGAGCAGGCCGATTTTTTCGGATACGTCCTTGGGGAAATAGGCTCCGGCGGAATCCATCAAGACGATCCCTTGCGCACCGTAGGACTGCATTTTCTTGGACTCTTCGAGAAGGACTTCGGCGGAAGCCATGTGGCTCATCATGAGCACGCCCCAGATCTCGCGTCCGGCCGAGCGAACGTAACCGATATGGCGCTGGGACACATCGGCCTCGGTGCAATGGCAGCCGATGCGAAACAAATCCACGCCCGCCTCCAAGGCATTGACGATCTCGCGCTTGATGGTGGCAAAGCCCGGAATGACATGGACACTCAACCGGGTGTTGCGCAGGCAACGCTTGGCGGCGCGTAGCATTTCGCCCTCGGGAACGAGGCTTTCGCCCACTTGCAGAGACGAGGCCCCAAGACCGTTGCCATGACCGACTTCTAAAAACGAAAACCCGGCGGCCTCGGCGGCGGTGGCGTAGTCGATCACCTGCTCCACGGTAATCTTGTGGCTGTAGGCGTGAGAACCATCACGCAACGTGGCATCGCAAACCGTGATCGGAGAGGTGGAGACCATAATTTTTAGTTGCTGCGACGACGCGCGTAAGCCTCGGCAAAGGCGACTGCGGCGCAATTAATGATATCAAGGTTACCCGCATACTTGGGCAGATAATCGCCAAGGCCGTCCACTCGAACCATGGTGACCAGGCGGCCGCTCTCTATAATGGGCTCAAGGATGAGCTGATAGCCGGGCACGTATTTTTTGATCAACGCGACCATTTCGACAACCTTTTCGCGGGTCTTTTCAATGTTGGGCTTGGATACCTTGGCCATGACCGTGGTTTGCATATGCACGCAGGGCTGGGCTGGGTTGAGATTTAAAATAGCTTTGGTGTGTTCACACTGTGCGAACAAGCTCAGGCCAGTTTCGGTGGTATAGAGATACTCGTCGAGGTTGATGCGAGTGGCCGGACCCGCGCTGCGCGAAGCGATACTGGACACGGTCTCGATATACTCGACGCCCTCGTTGGCCTGCGAAATGGCGTAGGCTAGCGGGATGGAGGCTTGCCCACCGCAGGTGATCATATTGACGTTGGGCAGATTGAGGCACTGCTCCAAGTTGACGGCGGGCACGCACATCTGGCCGATTTTGGCAGGGGTGAGATCGACCGCCACGATCCCAGCTTTTTCAAAGAGCGGAGCATGCTTGAAATGATCTTCGGCGCTGGTCGCATCGAAAACCAGGGAAATTTCGTTCTCAAGATCGAGGATGCTCTCCACGCCCTTAGCTGAAACCGGCACGTTGAGCATGCTGGCCTTGGTCATGCCGGGTGAAGCAAGATTGCGGCCTGCAAACAGGCGACACTCAAGCACTGGGGAGCGCATGACCTTCAAAAGAAGATCCGTCCCGATATTACCAGTACCCAAAATTGCGACCCGCATTTTCACAAAATCAGTCATGCTTTGTTAAAATAATTGATAGTCCTAAAAAACCCTTCACGCGGTGAATATGAAGGCTTCCACCCCAAGCTTATTAAGCGATCAATGTTAGGAAAATTAATTGAAATCGGACTGGGCATATATCCGCCCCCCAGTTGCGCCGTGCGCTCAACCTCAAGTTTAAGGTCAGGGAAAAGCCCCGCTAACAAGTCGGCAAGATCTCCTATGCTAATAACTCCACCGGGATTCCCTACATTATAAGCGGCCGCCTGCTCGCCCTTTAACAGCACTGTAAAAAAACCCGCCACGGCGTCACTGAGATAACAAAAAGCACGCACGGCTTTGCCATCACTGCGAAGAATCAGATTCCGATGATTGACCACATCGTTAACGAAATCCGCAAAAACACGTCCATCATCCAAGGCCATACCCGGTCCGTAAGTATGAAAGGGACGCACGATTTTAAAGGGCACACCGAACTGACGCGCATAGCTTACCCCGAGCGTTTCAGATGCGCGTTTGCTTTCGGCATAACAAGAACGTGGATTGGTAACGTCGATATAACCATAATCATTTTCCTTAGTCGGGATTTTATCCAGGGCAACCTGCCCGTAAACCTCCCCACTGCTGAAAAACAAAAAACCTTCACTTTTCCATTCGCGAGCGTGGTTTAAGAGATTATAAGTCCCGAGTAAATTTGCAGTCATCGTGCCGACTGGATCTATGCCATAAAACTTCGGACTAGCCTGACTCGCCGCGTGAATGATAAAATCACAACGCTCTGGCCAGTTAACATCCTTGGAAATATCCCCCTGCACGAGCAAAAAATCACTACGCCCATTGTAGTGTATAAAACGTTTATACGCTTTGTCTAAATTACGCACCAATCCAATGACCTTACACTGTATTTTTCTACTGTCATTAAGAAATAAAAGCGTTTCCACCATATACGCAGGAAGAAACCCGCTGGCACCCGTAACTAGAATTGTTTTCCCGGTAAATTTCGCCCAAGGGATATCCGCTTCAGCAATCATTGCTAAGTCGCCTAAAACAATAGGATGATTAGAAACGGTGGACATATAATTATTAAACCGTAAGACGTGAGATAATATCCTGAGCGAGACGGAAATATATCAGGAACACATCCCCAAAAGCCGCTCGCGCGCCTCGGTCCACAACTCGCTGGGGCGTTAGCATATAGGCGATATCTTCGGCAGAGAGAGATCTTACGGCAACGGACATCAACGCATTAATAAATATGAAAGCGATTCCGTAGATTTCATCCCTTTCATCGGATCGTCACCCCTGTTCAACTATTCCTACACTCGGAACCGGAGGGTTTTAACAGGGATGGAAGGGATTAAAGGGATTTGGAGTCGAGATGAACGTAGCCTCACATCGGACCAACGATCACGTCGCAAGCACCCGTTTAA
>JAHFTG010000219.1 GCA_023269455.1 Opitutaceae bacterium
GTTTATTGTGCGATAAACACCAGAATCCCGTGAACTGGGCTTGGAAGACTTGAAATCAGTAAGTGGCGGTTTTTTCGGGCTACAACCTTAAGTTGCGCCTCGTTGTTAAAGACTACACGACCTCACACCCCATCAAGCAGTGTCACGACCCTTAAAGTAAACCCCTCGGGGTGCCACGCCCTTAGGGTGCCACGCCCCAGCGCTTGCTGAACGGATAATAGATGCACAGCGGACGCCCGACGACATCCTTGTCCTTCACGAAGCCCCAGTAACGTCCATCGAGACTGTTCGCGGAGTTGTCGCCCATCGGCAGGTAGCTGCGCGCGGGCACCGTGATCTGCTGGCCGGCAAACAACTGCGCGTTGGGATAGCGTCCGAGTTCTTCGCGCCGACCATTGAAATAGCCGGTGTAATTTCCTTCGCGCTTCGCGTTTTTTGCAAAGGCGGGCGAGCCCGTGATCGGTTTCCCGTTGCGATAGAGCACGGGCTCCTTGACCTCCATCACATCGCCGGGCGTTCCCACGAGCCGCTTGATGTAATACTGGTCTCCCTGGCTTTCATTCAGCACGGGGATGTTGCCCGTGTGAAAAACAAAGCCGTCGCCGACCTTGGGACGCACGAAATTATAGCTCAGGCGGTCCACGAAGAGTTGGTCACCCGTGAGGATGTCAAACGAGAGCACGCGCTCGCCTTGCTTGACCGTGCGTCCTGTGCGGACAAAACGCACGCGTTCACTGTAGCCACCGCCCGCAGGGACTTCGCGATCTACAAACTCGCCCTTGGATAATTTATCCCGCAAGCCGTCGGCCAGAGTTTTCGCTCCGGGGAAAAACGCATCGCGGATGACCCAGTCGAAATCAAAATCAAGCGGCACTTGCGTCACGACTTGTTGATCGCCGACGAGAATCCGGTATTCGCGCAGTTTGGCGGGAAACACGCCCCACGAGCGCCCCGGGACTTCCTGGTATTTGACGATGCCACGGCCTTGAGAACCATCGATGGGCAGAAGAATTTCGCCGTCGTCTGCGGCGTTGAGCACATGCGGGCGAGCGCCCAGCGTCACGAAGCGCACGGCTCGCATGGCCTGGTTTGGCTCGTCGGACGGCTTCGCAAACACCTCGGGCGTCATGCCGTTGTAGCTCGGCCACATCGAATTCGTGGGGATCTTAAACGGCTGCACGAAGTAGGCACGCACGCCCAGGATCACGATGGCGGCGACGAGGAAAAACTCCACGTTCTCGGTCCAGCTCGACTTCGGATAATGCGTGCCGCCGACCTTGCGCAGGACGCTCTCAAGCGACTCGATGCCGAGCTTGAGCTTGCTGGAGTCGGCCTTGGCGCGGAGTTGCTGGCGGACGGTTTCGGTCGCCTGTTGCAGCGAGCCGAGTTCGGCGGCGGACATCAGATCGCGCCGGTAGTGGCGGACCTTTTCGGACAGTTCCAACCAGTTGGCGGCGTTGGTCCGCATTTTCTTTTCGACCGAATCAAAGAGTCCGAAGAGCACAGGTGGGATGGTGTTGGGATGAGTGGACGCTGGACAAGAAAAAGGCGCGTTGCCGATGACAACGCGCCCTGCCCTTTAGTTTTTGAGGATCTGGATAAACGTGTCGGGCGGGATGTTCACCTTGCCGATCATCTTCATCTTCTTTTTGCCCTCTTTCTGTTTGTCGAGGAGCTTGCGCTTGCGGGAGATGTCGCCGCCGTAACATTTCGAGGTCACGTCCTTGCGCATTTCCTTCACATTGTCGCGGGCGATGATCTTGCCGCCGATGGCGGCCTGGATGGCGACTTTGAACATCTGCGGCGGGATGATCTCGGCGAGTTTTTCGCAGAGGACGCGGCCTTTGTTCTCGGCCTTGTCCCGGTGGACGATGCTGGAAAACGCATCGACGGGGTCGCCGTTGATCATGATGTCCATCTTCACGAGATCGGCGATGCGATACTCGCCCAGTTCGTAATCCATCGAGCCGTAGCCGTGGGTGACGGATTTCAGGCGATCGTTGAAATCGACGAGGATCTCGTTGAGCGGAAGCGTGCAGCTCAGCATGATGCGGTTGGCGTCGAGCGTGTCGGTGTGTTCGACCGAACCGCGCTTTTCCATCACGAGCGCGAGGATGTCGCCCATCGAATCATTAGGAATGTGGATCGAGGCTTTGATCGTGGGCTCGCTGATATACTCGATGGTGCCGGGATCGGGCAGGTTCACCGGATTGTCCACGTCGATCTCGGGCCGGGCGTGCGGCTTCACATGATAAACAACGCTCGGATACGTGGAGATGATATCCACGTCGTGCTCGCGGCGGATGCGCTCCTGGATGATTTCCATGTGGAGCAGGCCGAGGAAACCGCAGCGGAAACCGAAGCCGAGCGCGATGGAGCTTTCCGAGGAATACATGAAGGCCGCGTCGTTGAGACGCAGGCGGCCGAGGGCGGCCTTGAGTTTTTCGTAGTCGTTGGATTCGAGCGGATAGAGGCCGCAGAAAACCATCGGGCGAACTTCCTTGTAGCCGGGCAGCGCGTCTTGGGCGGGCTTGCTGGCGATGGTGATGGTGTCGCCGGTCTTGATGTCGGCGGTGTCCTTCACGTTGGTCACGATGTAGCCGACGGAGCCGGGTTCGAGCAACGCGGACTTGGTCATCTTCGGCATGAACACGCCGACTTCCTTGATTTCGGATTTCTGGCCGTTGCTCATCAGCATCATCATGTCTCCGGCTTTCAAGGAACCGGAGAACACGCGGATGTAGGCGATCACGCCGCGGTAGGAATCGTAGAGCGAGTCGAACACCAGCGCGCGCGTCTGCGGGTAATCGGCCCAGCGTGGCGGGGGCACACGCTCGACGACGGCTTCGAGAATATCCTGGATGCCGATACCGGATTTGCCGCTGGCGAGAATGGCTTCCTCGGCGGAGATCGTGAGGATGTCTTCGAGTTGCTTGGCGCAGAGTTCGAGGTTTGCCGAGGGCAGGTCGATCTTGTTGATGACCGGGATTACCTTGAGGTTTTGGCCGAAGGCGAGATGGGCGTTGGCCACGGTCTGGGCCTCGACGCCCTGGGCGGCGTCGATCAGGAGAAGCGCGCCTTCACAGGCGGCGAGCGAACGGGAGACTTCGTAGGAGAAGTCCACGTGGCCCGGCGTGTCCATGAGGTTGAGCCGGTAAACCTGCTTGTCCTTCGCGGTGTAGAGCATCGTCACCGGATGGCTCTTGATGGTGATGCCGCGCTCTTTCTCCAGGTCCATCGCGTCGAGATGCTGGGCGGTGAGCACGCGTTGTTCGACCGTGTTGGTGTATTCCAGAAGGCGGTCGGAGAGCGTGGTCTTGCCGTGATCGACGTGGGCGATGATGCAGAAATTACGGGTGTGAAGGACGTCCATGCGGGCTGGGCTGACTTGAGCTTAAGGAGTCCCGCCAATGCGGGACGGCGATGCGGTTGAGAAGTGTTAAGGGGTCAGCGTGTGGCCGCCCCTCGCGGCATTCAAGCCGTCAAATCGGCAAATTCGGCGAAGCTCTTGACGACCCAAGCCTTGTCCGTGCGCTTGGCGAGACCCGCCAGCACTCCGCCCGGCCCGAGTTCCCAGAAGCTCGTCACGCCCGCGGCGGCGGCGGCGCGCATGCAATCTTCCCAGAGGACGGACGAGACGACTTGCTTCACGAGCGCCTCGCGGATGGCGGCGGGTTCGCTCACGGTCTGGCCGGTGGTGTTCGTGAACACGGTGACTTGCGGCGCGTTGAACGGGATGGATTGGAGGAAGGTGGCGAAGGCGGCGCGGGCTGGCTCCATCAGGCGGCTGTGGTAGGCACCGGCGACGTTGAGCGGGATGACCTTTTTGATGCCACGGTCCTTGGCGCCCGCGACGGCGGCCTCGATCTTGGTTTTCTCGCCGGAGACGATGATCTGGCCGGGCGCGTTGAAATTGGCGGCTTCGATGTCGAACTCGGCGCACAACTCGGCGACCTTCGCACGCTCTTCGCCGATGACGGCGGCCATGCCTCCGACCGTCTGCTCGCACGCCTGCTGCATGAGGCGGCCGCGCTCGGCCACGACCTTGAGGCCGGTTGCAAAATCAAACACGCCCGCCGCCGTGAGCGCGGTGACTTCGCCGAGACTGAGGCCAAAGGCGAACTGCACATCGGTTAACTTCCCCTGCTCTTTCAGGATGGCATGCAGCGCGAGGCCGTGCACGAAGAGCGCGGGCTGGCATACCTTCGTCTGCGTGAGTTCGGATTCCGGCCCCTCGAAGCAGACCTTGGCCAAGTCCCAGCCGAGCACGCGATTGGCTTCGTCGTAGAGGGCCCGCGCGGTCGCGGAATTTTCGTAGAGCGACTTGCCCATGCCGACCTTCTGAGCGCCCTGACCGGAGAAAATAAGTGCGATAG
>JAHFTG010000220.1 GCA_023269455.1 Opitutaceae bacterium
GGCGCGTCGGAAAAAGGCAGGGGCACATTGTCGCGACGCATCTTGCGAAGAGTCACCTCGACCACGTCTGCCAACGTGTAGCGGTCGAGAATCCCGGCGATGGCATTGCGGACATCCAGCATCAACATGCGGAGCCCACAGTGCGTCTCGTCGGGGCAACTACACTTTTCGTAGGCCGAGTGACTGACGCAGCCGATCGGGGCGAGCGGCCCGTCGATCATGCGGATAACGCTGCCGATCGTGATCTTGTTGGCGGCGCGCGCGAGACGGTAGCCGCCGAACTTGCCACGCTGGCTTTGGATGAAGCCCTCTTCTTTCAAGAGTTGCATGATCTGCTCCAAAAACTTGATCGGAATCAGCTCTTTCGCCGCCAACTCCGAAACCTGCACCAGCGGACGACCCACCTCGGCGGCGATGCCGAGATCGATCAAAGCACGGAGGGCGTATTCGCCTTTTTTGGAGAGCTTCATTGAGACGACTTAATGAAACTACATTAGACTGGTAGGGTTTAAGAAGGCAAGGAATTATTTTTAACTTAATAAGAATACTAAACTTAAAGCCTCTAATCCCTATTCGTCGCCTTACAATTTTAGTCTAAGCCCATCGTAAGCAAAATTTACCATTTCCGGTAACTTAGCTTCCCACTCGGAATGATCGGTGAGATGAGTGATGTGCGTGAGGTAGGTTTGGGGTGCGCCAATTTCGACCGCAACCGCGACCGCTTCGTCCACGCTCATGTGCGTAGGATGCGGATCGGGGCGCAAACCGTCCAGCACGACGACATCCGAACCACGGGCGAATTCCACGGCTTCGCGGGGGACGCGTTTGCAGTCGGTGTAGTAGGTGAATTTTCTCCCACTGCTCCGCTCCGTGAAGACGAGGCCGAGCGTGTTGATGCCTCCGTGCGGAAGCAATGTTGACTGAATGGTCCCCTGAGGCAGCTCCAACGCGACGGGCATCTCGATGAGTTTGAAGGCAGGATAGCCCTTCATGATCGGTCGCTCCATGATCGTGTAAGGATAGATCGAGAGCACGCGACTCATGCCCTCGCCTGTCGAATAAACCGGCAGCGCGACCCCACCGAGCAAATCACAAAAACGGCGCAGGTCATCCATCCCCGTAATATGATCGGCGTGGCCGTGCGTGAGAATGAAGAGATCGATCCAGCGCACGTTTTCACGCAGGCATTGGAGTCGAAACTCGGGCGACGCATCCACCTGGATGTGCAGCCCGTCCATCACGACGTGGATGGAAGTGCGCGTGCGTTTATTACGAGGATCGGTGGACGTGCAGACGGCGCAATCGCAGGCTAGCATGGGAACACCTTGGGAAGTGCCGGTGCCTAAAAAAATAACTTCCATCGTGAGGCGACGGAATACCGAGCGTGCGGCGTGCGCAAGCGGAAGGTGGAGCAGTTCGTGCCTTGAGCGGTGCCGCCCTGCCCTTTCGAGCACAAAAAAACCGGCGCGCCTTACGGGCGCGCCGGTCGTGAACCATTCGCTGCGAAGCAGCCTTGGACTTAGTAGTCCATGCCGCCGCCGTGGCCGCCGCCGGGAGCAGCGGGCGCAGGGCTCTTGTCGGGAGCATCGGTGATGATCGCCTCGGTGGTGAGGAGAAGACCGGCGATGGAAGCCGCGTTCTGGAGGGCGATACGGGAAACCTTCGTGGGATCAACCACGCCGGCCTTCACGAGATCCTCGTAGTTGCCGGTGGCCACGTTGTAGCCATTGGCACCCTTGGAGCTGAGAACCTGCTGAACAACCACCGCGCCTTCGACGCCAGCGTTGAAGCAGAGCTGCTTCAACGGAGCCTCGACCGCACGACGGATGATCTGGGCGCCGAGCTTCTCGTCGCCGTCAAGGGCGGCGACAGCGGCGTCGATGGCCTTGGCGGTGCGCAGGAGGGCGACACCACCGCCGGACACGATACCCTCTTCAACGGCCGCGCGGGTCGCATGGAGGGCGTCTTCGACGCGCTGCTTCTTTTCCTTCATCTCGGACTCGGTGGCGGCGCCAACGTTGATGACGGCGATGCCGCCGGCGAGCTTGGCAAGGCGCTCCTGGAGCTTCTCCTTGTCGTAGTCGCTGGTGGTTTCTTCGATCTGGCGGCGGATTTGCTTCACGCGCGCCTGGATGTCGGAGGACTTGCCGGAGCCTTCGACGATGGTGGTGTTTTCCTTGTCCACCACGATGCGCTTGGCCTTGCCGAGATCGGCAAGCTGGACGTTCTCCAGCTTGATGCCGAGGTCTTCGGAGAGGAGGCGACCGCCGGTGAGGACGGCGATGTCTTCGAGGATGGCCTTGCGGCGATCGCCGAAGCCGGGGGCCTTGACGGCGACGACGTTGAGCGTGCCGCGGATCTTGTTAACGACGAGGGCGGCGAGGGCTTCACCTTCGACGTCTTCGGCGATGATGAGGAGGGGCTTGCCGGTCTTGGCGGTCGTCTGGAGGAGGGGAAGGAATTCCTGAAGGTTGGAAATCTTCTTCTCGTGGATGAGAATGTAGGCGTCTTCGAGGATCGCTTCCTGGCTCTCGGCGTTGGTCGAGAAGTAGGGGGAGAGATAGCCCTTGTCGAACTGCATGCCTTCGACGACATCGAGGGTCGTCTCGATGGACTTGGCCTCTTCGACGGTCACGGTGCCGTCCTTGCCGACCTTATCGAGGGCGTCGGCGATGATCTCGCCGATGGTGTTGTCCCAGTTGGCGGAGACGGTGGCGACCTGGCGGATTTCTTCGCGGTTGTTCACCTTCTTGGAAATCTTGGCGAGCTCGGCGACGGCGGCTTCAACCGCCTTGTCGATACCGCGCTTGAGGTAGATCGGGTTGGCACCGGCGGTGACGTGCTTGAGGCCTTCTTTATAGACGGCTTCGGCGAGCACGGTGGCGGTGGTGGTGCCGTCACCGGCAGCGTCGTTGGTCTTGGAAGCGACTTCCTTCACGAGCTGGGCGCCGATGTTCTCGTAGGGATCGGGAAGCTCGATTTCCTTGGCGACGGTCACGCCGTCCTTGGTGACGGTGGGGGAACCAAATTTCTTGTCGATGACGACGTTGCGGCCCTTCGGCCCGAGGGTGACTTTGACAGCGCGGGCGAGGAGCTCGACGCCGCGGAGGATCTTCTGACGAGCAGCCTCGTCGAACAGGAGTTGTTTAGCAGCCATGGTATAAATTTATGATTTGAGAGTTTTGATTTCTGATTACGCGGAAGCGGCTCAGCCGATGACGCCGAGAATGTCGTCTTCGCGAACGATCGTGTATTTGACGTCGTCGAGCTTAACTTCGGTGCCGCCGTATTTGCTGATGAGAACCTTGTCGCCGACCTTCACTTCGAAGGCGACGGACTTGCCGTTTTCATCCTTCTTGCCGGTGCCGATGGCGATGACTTCGGCCTCCTGTGGCTTTTCCTTGGCGGAATCAGGGATGATGATGCCACCGCGAACCTGCTCTTTGTTGTCATCGAGGTGCTTCACGAGGACGCGATCACCGATGGGTTTGATTTTAACTTTAGCCATATGGATTTGGGTTTTACTGAGGAGTTGTGGTGTTCGTTGTTTAACGACGCGTGCCCGCCGGCAAAGTTGCCTCGGGCACGCGAAAGGGAGTTGGTTGCCTTACTTCTTTTTGTCTTCGTCCACGACCTCGAAGTCGGCGTCAACGACGTCGGCTTTCTTTTCGGTCTTCTTGGACGAACCGGCTTCGGCGGAAGGCTCTGAATCAGGCGCGGCCCCGGCGGCTGCGCCGGCCGCTTGAGCGGCGGCGTAGAGTTCGGCGCCGACCTTCTGGAGATTTTCCATCGCGGCCTTCTGCTTGTCGGTGTCGCCGGACTCGAGGTCTTTCTTGGCGTCCGTAAGCGCGGTCTCGATCTTGCCTTTCACGTCGGCGGGGAGTTTGTCGCCGCTTTCTTTGAGGGTCTTTTCGAGGCCGTAGATGGAGCTGTCGAGCTGGTTGCGCGTCTCGACGCCTTCCTTGCGCTTCTTGTCTTCGTCGGCGTGCAGTTCGGCCTCCTTGGTCATCTTCTCGACCTCTTCCTTGGTGAGACCGGAGGAACCTTGGATGGTGATCTTCTGCTCTTTGCCGGTGCCGAGATCCTTGGCGGAAACGTGGAGGATGCCGTTCGCATCGATGTCGAAGGTGACTTCGATCTGCGGGGTGCCGCGGGGCGCGGGCGGGATGCCGTCGAGTTTGAAGGTGCCGAGATTCTTATTGTCGCGAGCCATCGAGCGCTCGCCTTGGAGGACGACGATTTCGACCCCTGGCTGGTTGTCCGCGTAAGTGGAGAACACCTGCGACTTCTTGGTCGGGATGGTGGTATTGCGGGCGATCATCGGCGTGGAAACGTCACCGGCGGTCATGATGCCGAGGGTG
>JAHFTG010000221.1 GCA_023269455.1 Opitutaceae bacterium
GTCTCGTGAAAGCGCGCGTTTGAAATATTCGAGCGGGTAATCGGGTGGCAGCGTGAGTTCGAAGGTGCGCGCGGACGTCAGGGCTCGGTAGGAAAGCGGTGTGAGGCCGTTGAAGACGCGGAAATGTTCGTGGAAGACCGAGAGCGATTCGAAGCCTGCCATTAGCGCGACATCGGTCAGCGGTTTGAGGGTGGTGAGAAGGGCGTGCTTTACGGTGGTCAGCCGTGCGCGGAGCAGGATGTCCGCAGGCGTGGCGTGGTAGTGTTGGCGGAAGAGTTCGAAGAGTCGCGTGGGGCCGAAGCCGGAGCGTTTTACGATGGCGCGGGCATCTTTGAAGGCCGCAGGGTTGGCACGGATTTCGGCGACGAGTTGCTCGATGGTTTCAAGGACAGGATCGGCGCCGCGCGCGAAGTCGTCGGGGTGACATTTTTTGCAGGCGCGCAGGCCGGCGGCGCGGGCGGCTTCGGCGGTCGGGAAGAAACGGGTGTTCTCGGGCTTGGGCTTGCGGGCCTTGCAAGAGGGCAGGCAGTAGATGCCGGTGGTCGTTACGCCAAAGAAAAACCGGCCGTTGTCGCCCGTATCGCCGGCGAGGACGCGGGCGTAGAGTTGGTCGGGTTTCATGCGCATGGGCTAACGTAGCACGAAAGCGCGGGTTCGTCGTCCGGATGATTCCGCCGCAATTCCGCCGCGTGCGGCGGTTACCAGACGAGTTTCTGCGCGATCAGTTTGGTGTGTTCGTCGAACGGAGCTTTTTCTTGGATGATGAGCGTAAACGTCTGTCCGGCGCGGAGGGCGGCGAGGAATTGCTCGCGGGTGGGGGCGGCGGGCTGGGCGGCGATCAAGGGCAGGGAGAGTTGTTCGTAAACGGGCGATTTCCGTTCGGTGCCATCGGCAGTGGTCCACGTCTGGACGCCGGTTTTGCAGGCCAGGAGATCCAGCTTGTCGCCAATCGCCCAGGCACATGGGGAGGGAACTTTGAGGAAAATGCAGTGACTGGCGTCGGGGCCGAGCAGGTAGAAGCCGTTTTGCGGTTCCTGTTGAAGCGTTAAGGAAATCTGCGTCACACCGTCATCTTTCCACGGGGCGGCGAGGGAGATTTTACCGTCGGAAGCGGTCGTGTATTGAGTCTGGAAAATCGTGAAGACATCCAACAGGTCCTTGCGGGTGGGCTGGCCGGGTTCGCCGACACGGCCGATCTTGAAGGTTTTGAGGGGCAACGTGTCCACGGTCACGGGCGTAACGACTAGGCCTTCGGCGTCGGGTGGCACGATGATGGGTTGATCAGGCGTGCCGAAAGGATGGGCGGCGGCTTGCGCGAAGGGCATGGCCAATACGACAAGACTCGCGACCAGAGCGGAAAGAAGCAGACGGTAACACGACATGGCCGATGAAGCTGGGTTTTGGCGAATGATCAGAAGCCGGGGAAGCCACCGCCGCCGGGACCGCCTTTGCCTTTCATGGCCTCCATCTGGCGCATCATCTTTTTCGCGCCGCCGCCCTTCAGCATCTTCATCATTTTCTGCATCTGCTGGAATTGCTTCAGGAGCTGGTTCACTTCGAGGACCTTTACGCCGGCGCCGTTGGCGATGCGGAGGCGGCGGTTGCCGTTGAGAACCTCGGGCTTGCGGCGTTCCTGAAGGGTCATCGATTTGATGATGGCTTCGGTGCGGGCCATTTGTTTCTCGGAGTCGTCGGGGAGCTGCATGCCGCTCATGCCGGGCATCATGCCCATGATGCTCTGCATGGAACCGAGTTTCTTGATCTGCTGGAGCTGGGCGAGGAAGTCTTCGAGGTTGAAGTCGGCCTTGCGGAGTTTCTCCGCCATCTTCTCGGCTTCCTTCTGGTCGATGTTTTCCTGGGCGCGTTCAACGAGTGAGACGACGTCGCCCATGCCGAGGATGCGGGAGGCGAGGCGGTCGGGGTAAAACGTGTCGAAGTCGGCGGTTTTTTCGCCGGTGCCGACGAATTTGATCGGCACGCCGGTGATCGACTTGATCGAGAGCGCGGCGCCGCCACGGGCGTCGCCGTCGAGCTTGGTGAGGACGAGGCCGGTGAGGCCGAGCGCATCATGGAATGCTTTAGCAACGTTGACCGCTTCTTGGCCGAGCGCGCCGTCGGCGACGAGTAGGATCTCGTCGGGCTTGATGCGGTCGTTGAGTCTTTTGACCTCCTCGATGAGGTCGGCGTCGATCTGGAGGC
Organism: Opitutaceae bacterium; assembly: GCA_023269455.1. Taxonomy (GTDB): domain Bacteria; phylum Verrucomicrobiota; class Verrucomicrobiia; order Opitutales; family Opitutaceae; genus Rariglobus. The sequence goes on from JAHFTG010000221.1 coordinate 2,200, forward strand.
GGCCGGCGGTGTCGAAGAGGATGGCGTCGGCGCCGGCGGCCTGCGCGGCGGCGAGACCGGCGGTGCCGATGGCGGGCACGTCCTTGGAAACGCGGTCGCTGTAGAAGCCGAGTTCTTCCTGCTTCGCGAGAATTTCGAGCTGGTCGATGGCGGCGGGGCGATAGACATCGCAACCGACGACGAACGGACGGTAGCCGCGTTTTTTGAGGAGCTTGCCGAGCTTGGCCGTCGAGGTGGTTTTGCCGGAACCGTGGAGGCCGACCATCAGGACCTTGAGCGGGCGAGCGGCGGAGAGGTCGGTGGTGCCTTCGCCGAGGAGGCGAATGAGTTCGTCGTTGATGATTTTGACGATCTGCTGGCCGGGGGCGACGCCCTTGAGGACCTCCTGGCCAACGCAGGCGGTCTGCACGCGCTCGATGAATTCACGGACGACTTTGAAGTGGACATCGGCCGAGAGCAGGGCGGCGCGCACCTCTTTGAGGGCGTCGGCCATGTTGTCTTCGGTGAGTTTGCCGACGCCACGGAGGTTGCGGAGTGCGGAGGAGAGCTTGTCGGTGAGGGACTCGAACATGAGAAAGAGGCGGAATTGAAACGGCTAATGCACGCTAATCGACGTTAATTTCCAAGTCTTCAGAAGAGGGTGGGCCAAGAAGGCGAAGAATTGTGTGGATTCCGGCTTCCTTCTTCTGTGATTCTCCACCTCCCATGAACCCTGTTCTCAAGCTGTTACTCGAAGGCGGCAGCCTTACCACCGCGCAAATGGCGCAGGTCGTAGGCCTGTCCGAAAACGAAGTTCAACAGCACCTGGAGCAGCTGAAAAAAGATAAAATCTTCCTCGGCTGGCGTCCGGTGCTCGATCTTTCGCGCGAGGCAGCCGCAGGTGTCGCCGTGCGCGCAGTGATCGAGGTCAAGATGACTCCCGAACGCGGCGGCGGGTTCAACCGCCTCGCGGAGCGGCTCGCACGCTTCGACGAGGTCGAGGCCTGTTACCTGATGTCGGGCGCCTACGACCTGCTGGTTTTCGTTGATGGCTCCAGCCTCCAAAAGGTCGCGGGATTTGTGTCGGAAAAACTTTCGACCCTCGAAGGCGTGCTGTCCACCAGCACGCATTTCATGCTGCGCTCCTACAAAGAGGGCGGCTTCCTCATCGAGCAGACGGAGGCGCAGACCTCCCGTCTAAACGTCGCGCCCTGATCCGCACATCTCCTATGAGCGCTGACCCAAAACGCTGGGTGGCGGGCCATGTGGCCTCGCTGCCCAAGAGCGGCATTCGTGATTTCTTCGAACTCGTGGCCAAGATGAAGGGTCAGGACGTGATCTCGCTCGGCGTGGGTGAACCCGATTTCGTCACCCCATGGCACATCCGCGAGGCCGCCATCTACGCCCTCGAAAAGGGCAAGACCTACTACACGTCGAATCTTGGCATGATCGAGCTGCGGCGCGCGATCTCCAGCTACGTCAACGACCACTTCAGCGTTTCCTACCGTCCCGAGGATCAGGTGATCGTGACCGTGGGCGTGTCCGAGGCGATCGATCTCGCCCTGCGCGCGTTCTGCAATCCGGGCGACAAGGTGATGTTTCACCAGCCGTGCTATGTGTCCTACCACCCGAGCATCACGCTCGTGCATGGCGAGGCCGTGGCCGTGCCGACTTACGCGAAGGACGGTTTCGCGCTCACCGCCGAGGCCCTGCGCGCCGCGTGGGTTCCTGGCTGCAAAATTCTCATGCTCAACCTGCCGTGCAATCCCACGGGCGGCACGTGCAGTCTGGAGCAGTTGACCAAGATCGCCGACTTCTGCCGCGAGAAGGATCTGCTCGTGATGAGCGACGAGATCTACTCGGAGCTGACCTTTGACGGCGTCCACACCAGCATCGCGAGCCTGCCCGGCATGGCCGAGCGCACGATCTTCCTGCACGGTTTCTCGAAGGCCTTCGCGATGACCGGCTGGCGCATCGGTTACGCCTGCGGTCCGGCTCCGCTCATCGATGCGATGATGAAGGTTCATCAATACACCATGCTGTGCGCCTCCATCGTCGCCCAGGAGGCCGCTCTTGAGGCGCTCCTTCGCGGCTGGGACTGCGTGCTCAAGATGCGCGAGCAGTATCACCGCCGCCGCGATCTCGTGGTGCGCCGTTTCAA
>JAHFTG010000222.1 GCA_023269455.1 Opitutaceae bacterium
CGCTGGAGCTTCCCCAGGACGGCGAATTCACGGTCAAATCCTTGGCAACCAATTCGCCGCAGTGGCCGGGCAAGATTGGCAGCGTTGCGCTGGTCGGCGGGGGCAAATTGAAATTCACACGCGACGCCGCCGGCCTGCACGTTTCTCTGCCGGAAAAATTCGACGGCAAGATCGCCTTCGCCCTGAAGGTTAAATCCTGATTCCGCCCGACCGATTTAGCGCCGGCGAGCCTAGGGGGTCAGCTTCCGCATGACGGAAGTGAGCGCGACCTTCTCGGGCTTCCCGGCAGCGACGAAGCGTTGGTAAAACGCCTTTAGTATAGGGTTAAACCGTGCCGCGACGGTTACGGCCATGTAAAGCACCCGGCGGACTTTTACCCGGGCTCCGCGGATGGTTCGTCGACCTCGGTGCATGCCACTGTCGCGGTTGTAAGGTGCGACCCCGGCCAGCGCTCCGGCTTCATTTCGAGTGAGCGCTCACTAAGCTCGCCTCCGCCGCGTCCTATCGCTGGGCCAACGTGCCTATCCACGGCGGCGGCTTCGTGAGCGGACTCCAGTTTCACCCGACCGAAGCCGGCCTGCTCTACGCCCGCACCGACGTCGGCGGAGCTTATCGCTACGACACCGCCAACGCCGCTGGATTCCGCTCAACGACTTCATCGGCGGCATCGAGAACGCCTTCATGGACTTGGGCGTCGCCTCCGTCGCCCTCGCCCCCCAGGACCCGGACCGCGTCTATCTCGCCTGCGGCCAATATGTCGCCTCGTGGGCGCCCCCGGCGACTCTCCTGCGCTCCACCTATCGCGGCGCCACCTGGGTGCGCACGACGCTGCCCTTCAAGCTCGAAGGCAATTCCGATGGACGGGCCGACCCGGTGCCATCGCGATCAACGCCGACGGCACCCGCTTCGTCTGGAACCAAATCGGCCTCGTCCCCCACCTCTCACCAACGCCGGCGCCTCCCGGTCCCCGGCCACCGGCAGCGTGCCCGCCCGTTCCCACGCCCCTGTCGCCGACCCCGTCGAGCCCCTCCGATTCTACATCTACGATTCCAAGACCGGCATCGGATCCACCGCCGAGAATGCCACCCGGGTAAAAGAAACCATCAATAAGAGCGACAGCCAGCGATGGGGTTTAAACACGCCCCACCTCTTAGCCGCGCAGCCAACATTGTCCAAATAAACCCGACAGGGCGGGCCGAGATGGCGGGGTTGCTTAAGTTTGTTTTTCGCTCCGATTTGCGTACGAATGCACCACCGCAAATGGGTTCTCGTGATCGCTGGCCACGAGAGGGAAAAAGTAAGCCGTAAAATTTGCCACCGATTTGTCAGCGCTCCTGTTTTTGGCTTGTTTTCCCCGCAATTATCTGCACCTTGTTTCTTATTATAAATCACTAATAAACAACTTAAAGCACGCTTAACAAAGCTCTTTTGTTGTTGGCGCGGCAGAGGTTCGAATCCCCCCCCTATCCGCCAGTTTGTATTTTCCCAATCAGGGACAACCGCACCCAAATCGCCTTTTGAATCAGGCATTTGCGTAATCTTATCCGAGAACGTCGAAGACTGCGTTTGGACAACGTTTCCCAAATTTGGACCAATCTTCCCTGATTTTAGGGAAGCCAATGAAGAAGGTAGCGCTGCCGCGAACCGGCTATATTTTTAACTCAACGACCAACTGTATCTCCGTCGTGGAGTTCTTTGGAAGACCCGCGACGGCCACAGCGGCGCGAGCGTGTTTGCCGGCTTCACCAAAAACAGCGACGAGCAAGTCACTCGCGCCGTTGATCACCGCAGGGCTGTCGGCGAAGCCGCTCACGGCGTTCACGAATCCATTCACCATGACGACGCGCGCCACAGAATCGAGCGAACCGGTCGCGGCCTTGATATTCGCGAGCGAGTTGAGCACGCAGACCTTGGCCGACTCGTAAGCCGTCTGCACGGTGTGCTCTTTTCCGACCTGGCCTTCGTGCGTCATTTTCCCGTCGGCGATGCAGATCGTGCCGGCACAGAATAGCAGATTCCCCGTGCGCACGGTCGGCACATAGTTGCCAGCGGCAGCCGCAGTGGCGGGAAGTTTGAGACCGAGTTCGGCGAGCTTTGCTTCGGGATTCGACATGAGGCCGGTGTTCAAACGCGAAATCCTCCGCGAAGCAAGCGGACGCGTGAACACCCTCCCGGAGTGTTTTCTTGTAAATCAACGCGAGCGAATTACTCCCTACTCGTTCCCTTCATTCTACCCTACCCGCTATTTGCATGAAAATACTCATCGTAGATGATGATCCCGGATGCAGGGAAATGCTACTCGGCCACCTTAACCGGAATCACGAGTTGTCGCTTCTCACTAACGGTCGCAACGCCCTCGCCCTGCTCGCGGACGAAGACCATGGCTTTGATCTCGTGTTGCTGGACCTGCACATGCCGCGAATGGGCGGCGACAAGCTGGTCAATGCGCTCAACGAATGGAAAGGGTTGAACGTTCGCTTCATCATCATGTCGGGCATGCCCAAAATCGATCACCTCCAAGCCCTGCCCAACGTGCTCGCCGTGCTCCGCAAGCCTTTCAAGATGACTGCGCTTGATGCGTTGTTAAGCGGCATACCCCGCGCCGCCTGAGTCTCACCCGACGCTCACGCATCCATGCGCAACAGCCGCGCCGCGTTGACGCCCAAAACATCGGCAGCACTTGCTTCGGGTAAAGCTTCCCGCGCCTGCGCGAGAAATCCGCGCATCGTCTCCATGCCTGCGCTTCCCGCCCTCGGGTAAAGATCGAGCGGATAATCCGTGCCCCACAGCACACGACTCTCACCACAAGCCGGCACGCCCTCGAAAAACACACCCTGCTCATAAAGCAGCGGCGACGCCGCCGTGTCGAAATACACGTTCACCGGAAAACGGATACCGGCCTGCCGCCACCAACGCCCGCCCCAGTGCGCGAGAACGAAGTTTACCGCCGGAAAAACCTGCGCCAGTGAAACGAAATCGTCCAACGGCGTCTCCACGCGGCCGGGATAGTTGCCCGTCGTCGGCGAAGGATCGGTGACATGCAGATTCACCGGCAGACCGAGTTCGCCGGCGAGCGCGACCACCGCTAGCCAGCGGGGATCATGCAGTGCGATGTGCTGGGAATGTGGAGACAGTTCGCCCAGCCCGATCAGCCCGTCGTCGTGCGCACGGCGGATTTCCGCCAACGCCGCTTCGCCCGCCGCCGGATGCACCGCCGCAAACGCCGCGAGCCGGTCGGGATGCGCTCGCACACACTTCGCGTAAAACTGGTTTTGCACCACGCAACTCGCGTGGTGCTCCCAATACCAGCCGAGCAGCACCGCGCGATCCACGCCCGCCGAATCCATCGTGCGAAGCAGTTCATGCAACGAGGGAAATGCCTGCACGGGCCGGCCGTTTTTTCGTTTTCGGACGCACAGGGTCGCCCAATGCGTCTCGCGTTGCACCGCCGCCCAGCCCGCGGGATCACGGTTCAGCTCGGGCGGATACAGGTGGACATGCGCATCAATGACCGGCACCCGATAAAAATCGTTCGTTGCGCGAGTCAGGGCAATCCGCAAGTCTGCGCGGTGTCCAGCCATGTCGAAGATCATTCCATTCGCCTCCGCCGCCGTGTCCGATCCCGAGCCTGATTTCACGGCGCTCATCTCCGAGCTGCAACACGCCACCGGCAGCGTGCTCACCCCGCAGGTGCTGGACGAACGCCCGCTCTACGGCACCACGCTCTACCTCGCAACCTGCCCGCTCGACACGCGCTACGGCCTGTTTCGCGCCTATATTTTCCAGGACATCATCGACAAGCACTACATCATCGCTCTCGCGCACGGTGACATCTGCGAGGCGAAAACCCTCTACACCCGCCTGCATTCCTCGTGCGTGACGAGTGAGACGTTGCGCGGCTGCGATTGCGACTGCGTGCAGCAGCTCGAAGGCGCGTTCAAGGTCATCGCCGCCAAAGGCAAAGGCATCCTGTTTTACCTCATGCAGGAAGGCCGGGGCGTCGGCTTCGTCGGCAAGGCCCGCGACCGCATGCTGGTGCAGGCGTCGCTCGACCAGATCTCGACCTTCCAGGCTTACGCCGCGATAGGCCTCAAAAAAGACCACCGCAACTACGAGAACATTTCCCATATCTGCCACCTGCTTGGAATCACCGCCGCCTTCACGGTTCTCACCAACAATCCCGACAAGATCGAGGCACTCCGAGCGCAAGGCATTACCATGGCGGGCACCGAACGCCTGGAAGTCGAGCCGGGGCCGTTCAATCTCGCCTACCTCACCTCGAAGGCCGCCGGCGGACACATCCTGAAACGCCCGTCTGAAACCGCCGTGAAGCGCGCCC
>JAHFTG010000223.1:0-2862 GCA_023269455.1 Opitutaceae bacterium
GGCGGATGTGATCGCGCTCGTGCGCCGCGTGCGTGCGCGAGTGGCGCAGGTGCAGGGTGTGCAGCTTGAGCCGGAGGTGCTGCTTTACGGGAAAAACTGGAAGGATGTTTTATGATTATGAATGATCCTATCATCGCGGTTCTTTGCGGAGGCACCTCGGCGGAACGCGAAGTCTCGCTTGGTTCCGGCCGGGCCTCGGCCATCGCGCTCGCGCGAAGTTATCCGACGCGGATTTTTGAAATTGGTGCGGACGCGCTTCCGACCGGGCTCGATCCGGCGCGGCACGTGGTGTTTTCAACGTTGCACGGGACGTTTGGCGAGGACGGTGGCATGCAGCGGTTGCTGGACGCGGCGGGTGTGATTTATGCCGGTTGTGATGCGGCGGGCAGCGCGCTCACGATGGACAAGGCGCGCACCAAAGCCGCCGCCGCTGCGCGGGGCGTGGGCGTGGCCAAGGGCATTTATTTTGCCGCTGCCGCAAAGCCGTCTGCGGACGAAGTGATCGCGCAACTCGGCGGACAGGTCGTGGTGAAACCCAACGCGGAGGGAAGCAGCGTGGGGTTAACGCTGGCGTTGGACCGAGAGACATTGGACGGTGCGCTTGCCGCCATCACGGCGGGCGACTGGCTGGTCGAGCAGCGTATCGTCGGGCGTGAACTTTCGGTCGGCGTGTTGCGCGGTCAGGCGATGGGCGTGGTGGAGATTCGGCCGAAGTCGGGCATCTATGACTTCGCGAGCAAATACACCAAGGGAGCCACGGACTATTTCTCGCCTGCGCCGCTGGACGAAGCCACCACGAAAATGGTGCAAAAGGCGGCCGAAACGGCTTTTGCCGCTTGCGGGTGCCGTGACTACGCACGGGTGGACTTCATGCTCGGTGAACAAAATGTGAATAACTCCCTTTATTTGCTGGAAATCAACACGCTGCCGGGCATGAAAGAAACCAGCCTTTTGCCAATGAGCGCGCGCTGTGCAGGGCTAGATTTTACGGACTTGGTCCGGGAATTGGTTGGTCCTGCGGTGCAGCGTTTTAAGCAGGGTTCCACCATCGCCACATGAGCCCGTCGTCCCTTAATCCTCCGCCCACCCGCACGTGGCGTGACATTCCGCAAACTGTCACGCCTCGGACGATGTCGCGCGAAGGCAAGAAGCGCCTGGCGTTCGCGGTGGGCAACATCGTAGGCCTCGTGCTTGTGCTCGGGGCGGCCGGCTGGGGTGTTTATGAGCTGGTTGCGGTTTGGGAGACGAATCCGACCCGCATCACCGCCGCCGCCAGCAGCGTGCCGCTGCGCGACATCGCCTTGCGCACCGACGGCGTGCTCGACAAGGCATGGGTGAAGCGGACGCTCGAACTCCCCAAGAGCACGAGCCTCATGGAGCTGAATCTCCGGGCTTTGCAGGACAGGTTGCTGGCGACCGGCCAGGTGCAGTCAGCCGTGGTGACGCGCAAATTTCCCGACATATTGGTGGTGTCCTTGCAGGAGCGTTCGCCGGTGGCGCGGGTCATGGCGCAGATGGGCGCGGCCTCCCCGCAGGCCTACATGGTTTCGCGCGACGGCGCGGTGTATCAAGGCTCTGGATATGACCAGCGGCTGGCCGAGACGCTGCCGTTTCTCGATGGGGTGAAACTGGTCCGCGAAGGGGAAGGCTTCGCCCGCCTCGACGGGATGGACCAGGTGTCCGATCTGCTCGGCACGGCCCGCACCAACACTCCCGCGCTTTACCGCACGTTTCGCGTGGTGTCGTTGGCGCGTTTTCCCGTCGATGGGACGATCACGGTCAAATCCACCGAGGTGGATGCGATCACGTTTGGCGTGGTGTCCGACGGTTTCTACAAGCAGCTCGCGCGGCTCGACTATATCTTGGATGAGACGCGCAGGCAGAATCCACCGCAGCCGCTCAAGGCTGTGAATCTCGCGGTCGGCGGCAGTCAGGTTCCGGTTGCCTTCGATGTGCCTGCGCCGGCGAGCGACGCCCGTGCTTCGCGCTCCAGCTCCAAGTCGGCCTCCACTCTCACGCCGGCTCCTTTCGGGACCGCGTTTTTCTCCCTTCCTCCTCGCAACTCTTCCTCCTCGAAACGTGATTTCTAGAACCAAGTTCATCGGTGCCGTCGAGATCGGCACCTCCAAGGTTAGCGTGCTTATCGGCGAGCTTTCACAAGATCGCTCCCTTCACATCATCGGCGTCGGCGAGTGCCAGTCCCGCGGCGTCATCAAGGGCGCGGTGGCCGATTTCCGCGCCGCCAGCGACGCCGCCCACACCGCCCTCATGGCGGCCGAGCAGAGCGCCGGCACGCGCATCGATGAAGTCTATCTCGCGCAGACCGGCGGGCATCTCGAAGGTTTTTACAACGAAGCCGCCGTCAACGTCTCCGCCGCCGACAACATGATCAGCGCGCTCGACATCGACACCGTCTGCCGCCTCGCGAAATCCAAGAACCTCCCCGACGGCCGCATGGTGGTTCACCACCTTCGCCGTCCCTACCGCCTCGACGGTCGCATCGTCCCCGATCCGCTTCACCTCGTCGGCCAGCGGCTGGAAGCCGGTTACTGGACGGTTCATGGTCCCGAAGGTAAAATCGCGGACAACATCCACGTCATCCGCGGTTTTAATGTCCGTGTCGCCGAGCTCATTCTCTCCAGCCTCGCCTCGGGCGCGATCCTCGCCACGCCGGAAGATCGCCAGAACGGTGTGCTCGTGATCGACATCGGCGCGGGCACGACGGACTTCGTGCTCTACCGCGACGGCAGCGCGCAGATGACCGGTGTGGTCCCTGTCGGGGGCAGCCATCTTACGAACGATCTCAGCCTTGGCCTCCGCCTCACCGAAGGTCAGGCCGAGAAACTTAAACTCCGCTTTGGC
>JAHFTG010000223.1:2872-4335 GCA_023269455.1 Opitutaceae bacterium
AAAAAGTCTGGCTCAATGGCGATTTCGCCATCGGCGACCGCCAGTTCTCGCGCTACGGCATCGAGCAAGTCACGTCTGCCCGTGTCTGGGAAATCTTCGAGGTCGTTAAGAAAAAACTCGGCCCCGCCTTCTCGCCCGAGAAGACCGCCGCCGGCGTGATTCTCACCGGTGGCACCTCCAAACTCCCCGGCATCGACGAGGCCGCCGCCAAGGTTTTCGGCGTGCAGGCCCGTCTCGGCGAGGCGCCCGGCTGGGTCGCCGAAAACCTCCGCGATCCCGGTTTCAGCGGTGTGCTCGGCCTGCTTCAATACGGTCTCAGCTCACGGGCCGAAGCCGCCGCCGCGCCGCGTCGCAAAGCCGCCAGTTGGGTCAGCAAACTTTTCGCCACCGCTTAAACCAAGGCCGCCATGAATCCCTCCGAACTCCCGCTCTCGCACGAAATCCTCACCGACCGCACCATCGCGATCAAGGTCATCGGCGTCGGCGGTGCCGGCTCCAATGCGGTTGACCGTCTCAAGATGGAAAATCTCGACCGTCTTCAGATGGCGGTCATCAACACCGATCATCAGGCGCTGGCCAACTCGCCCGTGCAGGACAAGGTTCTCATCGGTTCCTCTGTCACGCGCGGCCTCGGCGCCGGTGGCGATCCCGATCTCGGCCACGACGCCGCCGAGGCCGACCGCGAAAAAATCGCCGCCGTCGTTAAGGATTGCGACCTCGTGTTCCTCGTCGCGGGCATGGGCGGCGGCACCGGCAGCGGCGCGGCCCCGACGGTCGCCGAGATTGCTTCTGAATCTGGCGCGCTCGTGATCGCGTTCGTCACCATGCCTTTCAGTTTTGAAGGCGGTCGCCGCGTCAAGCAGGCGGAAGACGGCCTCATTGCGCTCCGCAAAGTCTGTGACGCCGTCATCCCGCTGCCGAATGACATTCTCCTCCAGGAAGGTGCCGATGGCGAAACCGCGCTCGATTCCTTCGCCCGTGCCGACGAGTGGATCGGCCGCGGGGTAAAATCGATCTGGTCGATGCTCTTCCGCACCGGTCTCATCAACATCGACTTCGCCACGCTGCGTCAGGCCTTCCACACGCGCAGCGGAAAAACCCTCTTCGGCCTCGGCTCCGGTTCCGGTGAAAACGCCGTCGCGGAAGCCATCGAGAGCATCAAGCTTTGCCCGCTGCTCGCCACGCCGGAATTCGCACGCAAGGCTGATCGTCTTCTCGTAAACATCGTCGGCGGCACCGATCTCACGCTGCCCAAGGTCAACGAGATCATGACCGCCGTGACCGAGCGCTTCGGCCGCGAGTCCCACGTCATCATGGGCGCGGTCATCGACGAAGACATGCAAGGCAAGGTCGAGTTGGTCGTGCTCGGCACGAGCGATGTCGGCGGCCGCGCTGGCGGTGTGCGTCGTCCTTCCACGCTCGCACGGCCCACCAAGCCTCTTGCGCAGGCCCCTGCTCGCGTC
>JAHFTG010000224.1 GCA_023269455.1 Opitutaceae bacterium
GGCCAGGGGATCGAGTTCGACTACTGCTGCGTCCACGCCTCCTTCGCCCTCCGCGAGATCGGCTACGAGACCGTCATGGTCAACTCCAACCCCGAGACCGTCTCGACCGACTACGACACCTCCGACCGTCTCTACTTCGAGCCGCTCACCCTCGAAGACGTCCTCGAAATCTATCAGCAGGAAAAGTGCGACGGCGTGATCGTGCAGTTTGGCGGACAAACCCCACTCAACCTTGCGACCCAGCTCAAGGCCAATGGCGTTAACATCATCGGCACCTCCCCCGAATCGATCGAGGCCGCCGAGGACCGCAAGCTGTTCTCCGCCATCCTCGACAAGACCGGTCTCAAATCCCCCGCCCACCGCACCGCCCTCAACGAAGCCGATGCCCTCGCGTCCGCCCACGCCATTGGGTTCCCCGTGCTGCTCCGCCCGTCGTTCGTCCTCGGCGGACGCGGCATGTTCATCGTTTACAGCGAGCAGGAGTTCCGCGACGTCGTGCGCCAGGCCTTCGACGTCATGCCCGGCAAGCCCGTGCTCATCGACAAGTTCCTCGAAGACGCCATCGAGCTCGACGTGGATTGCATCAGCGACGGCGAGACCTCCGTCATCGGCGGCATGGTCGAGCACATCGAATTCGCCGGCGTCCACTCCGGCGACGCCTCGATGGTCATGCCTCCGCACACGCTGTCGAAGGACATGCTCAACACCGTTCGCCAAGCCACCTACGCGCTCGCCAAAGAGCTCAACGTGATCGGCCTTATGAACGTCCAGTTCGCGATCAAGGACAACCAGCTCTACATCCTCGAAGTCAACCCGCGCGCCTCTCGCACCGTGCCCTTCGTCGCCAAGGCCATCGGCGTGCCCCTCGCGAAACTCGCCGCCAAAGTCATGACCGGCAAGAAGCTCAAGGATCTCGGTTTCTACCGCGAGCAGACCCCCAAGCACTGGTGCGTCAAGGAAGCCGTGTTCCCCTTCGTCCGCTTCCCCGGCGCCGCCATCGTGCTCTCGCCCGAGATGCGTTCCACCGGCGAAGTCATGGGTCTCGACGACGATCTCGGCATCGCTTTCGCGAAAGCACAGGCCGCCGCCAAGCCCGGGCTGCCGACCAAGGGCAACGTGTTCCTCTCCGTCAAAGACTCCGACAAAGACCGCGTCGTGGACATCGCCCGACAGCTCGAAGTCCTCGGCTTCTCGATCTACTCGACCAGCGGCACGGCCGACCACCTCGCCACGAACGGCGTAAAAGTTAACCGCCTCTGCAAGATCGACGAAGGCCGCCCCACCGCCGTTGACCTCATCAAAAACGGCCAGATCCAACTCGTGATCAACACCCCCGCCGGGATGATCCCGCGCAAAGACGAAAACAAAATCCGTCAGGCCGCCTACGCCCACAGCGTGTGCATCATGACGACGATCACCGGTGCGCTCGCCGCGTTGCAAGGCATCCAGGCGCTTAAGAACAAGCGCGTCGGCGTCCGCCCCATCCAGAAATACGTGGGCAACGTCGCCGTCGTCTGACGCCTCGCTCCGACGTCCGATGTCCTCCACCCGTTCCGCCACGCTCGTCGCTTTGCTGCACGGCCCGGATCAGCCGGGCATCGTGGCGCGCGTGGCCGGCTGGATTTTCGAGCGAGGTGGCAACATCCTCCATGCCGACCAGCATCGCGACATGGAGGCGGGGGTATTTTTCCAGCGCATCGAGTGGCAGCCCGCCAACGGTGACGCTTCCGCCGATACGCAGGCGTTTCATGCTTTCGCCGACTCACTCGGCATGAAGTCGCGCGTCACGTCCTCCGCGCACCGCCCGCGCATGGCGATCTTCGTCTCGAAGTTCGACCACTGCTTCCACGACCTCGCCCTCCGCTGGAAATCTGGCGAATACGCCTGCGACCTCGTCGCCGTCGTCTCCAACCACACCGATCTTGAAGCGTCCGCTCGCGGCTACGGCCTGCCGTATCACGTGATTCCGGTCACCGCCGCTACGAAGCCTGAAGGCGAGGCCCGCCAACTCGCGCTGCTCCGTTCGCTCGATGTCGAGCTTGTCGTCCTCGCCCGCTACATGCAGGTGCTCTCGGACGATTTCCTGAAAACTTTCGCCCGTCCGGTGATTAACATCCACCACTCGTTTCTCCCCGCGTTTGCGGGCGGCAAGCCCTACCACCAGGCCGCCGAACGCGGCGTTAAGCTCATCGGCGCGACCGCCCACTACGCGACCGCCGTGCTCGATGACGGCCCGATTATCCAACAGGATGTGACCCGCGTGACCCACCGCCACGGCGTCGAAGACCTCATTCGCAAAGGCCGCGACCTCGAAAAAATCGTGCTCGCCCAGGCCGTCCGCTGGCACCTCGAAAACCGCGTCCTCGTTTACGGCAACAAAACCGTCGTGTTCGATTGATCGGCCCGCCGCGCGGAATCCCGCCTTTACGCCCTCCGGCCGATCTGTTTCGGTCACGGTTTCCCACTTTCAAAGCCATGTCCACGACCCCGACCAACGCCTCCACTCCTTCCGCCGCCGGTGACGACCGCAACCTCGTGCCGGTTGACGAGACCTACATCGCCCCGAGCTTGGAAGATCGTCTGGCGATCTTCTGGGCCAAGCATTCCAAGACCGTGATCGCGGCCTTCATTGTCGTGGTGCTGGCCGTGCTCGCCAAAGGCGGCTACGAATTCTTTGCCGCCCAGCGCGAAAAAGCCGCCGTTGCCGACTACGCCGCCGCCACGACCGATGTGCAGCTCAAGAGCTTCATCGCCGACCACGATGCGCATCCGTTGGCTGGCATCGCCCAGCTCCGGCTCGCCGACGAAGCTTACGCGGCGGGCAACTACACGGATGCCCAGACCGGTTATTCCAAAGCCGCCGCCATCCTCGGCCACACGACCTTCGGCCAGCGCGCCCTGCTTGGCTCGGCGGCCGCTTTCACGCAGGCCGGCAAGACCGCCGAGGGTGCCGCCGTGTTGAAGCAACTCTCCGCCGATCTGACCGTCGCCAAAGGCATCCGCGCCGAAGCGACCTACCAGTTGGCCGCCTTCGCCGCCGAAGCGGGCCAGACCGATGAAGCGACCAAGCTCATCGCCCAAGTGTCGTCGATCGACCCGTCCGGCCAATGGACCCAGCGCGCGATGCTGTTGCGCTCCCGCCTCCCGGCTCCGGCCGCAGCGACTGCGGTTGACGACAAAAAACAGACCGTCGCCCCCGCAGTAAATTTCAAGGCCACCCCCTGAGCCTTTTCTCTTCCAAAAACTTCACCCAGTATTTTTAAGCCCGCCGATCCAGGCGGGCTTTTTTATTTGATCAAAGCCCGGCTCAAGTCGGTCGCATGCCGATAACCGAGGTGAAAGGCCGTGGTTTTCACCGTCCACCCTTCGTTTCGAATCAGGCGGAGAGCCTCCCGTTTTTTTGCCGCGCGGAAATATGCGCCCGGGGCCAGACCTGCCTGTTTCATGAAAAAACGATTCAATGTGCTGGGCGACATCCGCAGGTAATCGCATAGCGCCGGGATCGGCGCATGGATCGCCAGATTGGAACCGATCCATGATCGCACCCGCTCCCACAAGAGTTCGTCCTCGGCCTGCGGCTTCTGACTCGCGCGCCCGAGCTCGACTTCCACGAGCGTCCGCAGTGCCGATAAAGTCAGCGAGATCGCTGCATCTGTGCGGGCGACCTCATCGCGGCAGTGCTGGTGCAGTTCCAAAATACGCGGCAACGCATCCGGTCTCAGCGGAAGCAGTCGCACGTCGCCCGGCGCTGGTTTCAAGTCGCCTCCAGTCGTCGAGTCGCGCCACACCCAGACTAAAATCTCGACGTTGGCGGAGCGTCCGTTGGTGATGGAAAACAAGCACTCCTTGTCAATAATGCAGGCGCACGGGGCGACGAGCCGGTGCTCCGCGCCGGCTGCGGTGAGCGTGAGGTCGCCCTTGGTAACAATATAAAAATTGACCCCCGGATCGTTGTGTCGTGGAAGAGGAACCCTTTTAAAATCACGGGTGCCCCAACCCAAATAGATCAAAGGCAAATCACCGTGGCTGATCCAGCAAGGCCGCCCTTGAGGCGGTTTGATGATCGCATGTGGGTGATCTGGCATAAAAGCACTTTATGTCATCGCGGGGTCTCCTGCTATCCCAATCTGCTTCGCCCGCATCGCAGGCGGGAGTAGGGTCACGCACTTAGATTATGACCGCCCCGCTTTTTCTTCGCATTCACCCTTCCGATAACGTCGCCGTCGCCCTACGCGCCGTCGAAGCTGGCGCCGTTTTCAACGGCGTGACTGCCATCGACCCGATCCCCGCCGGCCACAAGTTTTCGCTCTCCGCCATCGCCCCCG
>JAHFTG010000035.1 GCA_023269455.1 Opitutaceae bacterium
CGACCTGCGTGACCCACAACTGAAGGGTCAACGTGATGTGCTGGTAAGTGCCGGGGGGGATCGGCGCGCTGAGCGGCCAGAGGCCGACGGCGACGAGCGAAGACCAGTTGAGCGGAATGCGTTTAACGCGGTCACTCGCCAGCCAGAGCAATGCGGCGAAGAGCAGCAGTGCGAGGGCGCACGCGAGCATCATGCCGACGAGGGCGTGGGACCAATCGACGGCGGCGGCGAAGAGACCGCCGAGCGCGACGAAGGAGAGGCCTGCGATAACGGCGGCGGCGCGGAGGATTTTGCTCGCGGGGGTTTCGGGTAGCCAGCGCCACGGTCCGCGACGGCGGCTTTCGTGCAGGAGCAGCAGGAAGATCACCGGCACGAAAAGTCCGTGGGAGAGATCGGGATTCTGCCGCCATTGCGGCCAGAGGAGCGTGATCAACGCGGCGACGAGCAGACCGGCCAGCCCCAGCACGCACGCCGTGGCGAGGCGGTCAGGGCCATGACGAGGGGAGTGGACGGCGGAGCTCATTAAGGCGTGGCAGGCTTGGCGAAAGCCGGCGAGTAACGACAAAACAAGGCGTAGGTTGGCTCCAACGGCAAGGGGCGGAGCGCGGGCAGATAGTTTTCCAGGTGGCCGTTTTTGCGCTGGCCGAGGAGGAACGCGCCGACGGCATCGAGGCTGGCGAAGCGGGTGCCGAGAATAGCCTTGATGCGGGCGGCGGTCCAGTTGAGCCGGGGTTCGTCCCTGGCCGCAGCGGCGGCGCAGAAAAGAGTGAGGTAGGCGGCGTAGCTTTTTTCGTCGTCGGGGGGCGGGGATTTTTCCAGGCGTGTGCAGATTTTTTCGAGGAGCGCGGGGTCGGGCCAGCGGATGAGGTGCGTGCCGAGCAGCTCGATAACGACGGGCGTGGGAGGGGCGGCTAGGAGGAGATCGATTTCTTTGTCCAGGGTGGTGGACCAGCCTTGCGCGGCGAGGGCATCGAGGCGGAGGGCGGTGCGATCACGGGGGCTCAGGCCGGTGTCGTCGGTGCTGATGAGGCCGAGGGCGACTTGCGGTGAGCCGCGCGTGATCAACTGGCGGCAGATGAAATAAAGCGTGTAACCCGTGGCGCCGTGACTGGTGCTGTTGATGAGCAACTGGCGGGCATCGACAGGTGACGCGGCGCGCAAATCGGCGGCGAGCTGGAGCACGGTTTTGACGTCGGGCGGAAGCGATTGGGTGCGGGGTTCGCGGGCGAGCGCGCCGAGGGTTTCGAGGTCGCCGGTGCGCTGGTTGGCGAAGAGGAAGGCGTTGAGCCAGGCCGGAGAAAAAACGGGGGCGGCGAGGATGCGGTCGCGGGCGAGCGTCTGCACCGCCTGGAAATCTCCACGGGCGAGCAGCGCGCGAAAAAAAAGCTGGGCGGTTTCCTCGGAGCGCGCGGGATGATCCAAGAGGAGACGGGCATATACGCCATTCGAGAGCCCGGGCTGGCCGGTCTGACAGAGCTGCGCGAGGAGGAGGCCCGCCTCGTAATTCTGCGGGTTGAAATCGTAGGCGAGGGAAAGATCGAGGATGGCTTCGCCGATGTCTTGGGCGGCGAAGGCGCGTTTGAATTTGGCGAAGAAAAAGTCGGATTTGATCGTGGTGAATTTTGACCAGGCGGGCGGCCAGGCGACGCCGGGATAGCTGACTTCGTAACCGGTCGTGCGCAGGGCGGTGAAGGTGGCGAGGGTGGCCAGGAGGTAGAGCGCGGCGAGGCCGCCGCCGTAGAAGGCCAAGGCGCGGCCCCAGAACGGGCGGACATCGGCCTGGTTGACGGAGCAACGCCAGCGGCCTTCGGCGTTTTGCTGGAGCAGGGGGCATACGCGCCGGAAACGGGCGGGCTCGTGCCAGTGGGTGACGGCGTTGCAGCCGGTTTCCCACGCCCGGCCTGAGTCGCTCGGGTGCTGACAGGGGCAATGGGCGCGGGGGGCGCGGAGGCGGTAGAGGGTTTTACGGGCGTTCCAGTAAAGAAGCCCGCCGACCAGCCGAAAAAAATCTGCGAGCCATGCCATTAAGGTGAAGCGTGCGCGGGGCGCGCAGGCGCATCAATGGAGATTTAACGGAGCGGGGAGCACTTCGGAACTCGGATTTTTAACCACTAATAGAATCGCCCAACGGGGCGATTCGGTGGGAGCGGCTTCGGCCAATGGCCTTCGCGATTATGCGGAGGGGCGGCTGATGCCGCTGGTGGGGGCGGGGACTCAGACTTTTACGTCGAAAAGTTGGGGGTGCATGTCGCCCACGGCGACTTTGTTGACGGTGCCGGTCATGCGGATGGAGAAATTCTCGCCGATCTCGATGCCGATCTGGCCGCCGGGCATGTGGACGGTGACATGGGCATCGATGAGGCCGAGCTTGTGCGCGACGGCGGCAGCGGCGCTGGAGCTGCTGCCCGATGCCAGGGTGTAACCGGCGCCTCGCTCCCAGATTTCGATCTGGATGTTGGCGCGGTCGATGACTTTCAGGAACTGGACGTTGGTTTTGCGGGGGAAGTTGGCGTGCGTCTCCAGGTGCGGGCCGTAGCGGTGGGCGAGATCGGGCGAGATGGCGTCGAGCGGGAGCACGCAGTGGGGGTTGCCAATGGTGGCGGAGCAGTAGGTGAACGTGCGGTCGAGGACGGTGATGGTTTCGTTGATGACCTCGCGCTCGGGGCCGACGTGGGGAATCTTGGTGCTGACGAAGCTGACATTGCCCATGTCCACGGTGATGAGGCGGCCGTCTTCCTTGATGACGGACTGGACGTGGCCGCCGGGCGTCTCGACGGTGAAGACGGGATTTTTGGCGAGCTTCTGGTCCCACAGATAACGGGAGAAAATGCGGAGGCCGTTGCCGGATTTTTCGGCTTCGGAGCCGTCGGGGTTGAAGATGCGCAGGCCGAAGTCGCTCTTGGCGGAGGGGAGCGGACCCCAGAGGATCCCGTCGGAACCGACGCCGAAGTTGCGATGGCAGATGACGCGGATCTGCTCGACGGTGGGCGCGGTCTTCCACTGGGGAAAGTCGGACGGGTCGAGGACGATGTAGTCGTTGCCGAGGGCGTGATACTTGTAGAAGCGCATGGAGGGAGCCGATCAGCCAAAAGGAAAAGAGGAAGGGGCGGAAGACTGAAAACGGAAGAGGAAGCCCAGAGCTAAGAGGCTAGAGCTGAGAGCTTCGGAAACGACCGACTCATCATAGGCAGGAACGGAGACGGGAAAACTACTTTGGCGCTTCGATTTTTTCGGGCGAGGACTCGCCGTAGCCGAAGAGGCGGCGGGTCTTGATGGCGGCGGCGATGGCGGTCGGGACCATCGTTTCCCATGTCGGGTCATTGGCGCGGATGCGCTGGAGGACGTCGCGGGAGAAAATCGCGAGGATCGCCGGATCGAAGCCGACGATGCACTCGAGGTAGTGATTCTCCATCAAGTGGGCGTAGAGGTTGGCCAGGTGCGGATCGACCTGGAGGTTCTTCGCGTTGATGAGGACGGTGGAGGTGAAGGTGGAGGTGCCCGTGGCAATGGCCGCGGGGTGTCCGTCGGTGAGGTAGCGGTCGTAGGCTTTCTGCTGCATCGGGTAGATGTAGAGCTTCACGGCGTTGCGGAAGAGCCGGCCGAAGCTTTCAAGGATGCCACCTTCGAGGTGCTCGTAGTATTTCTCGTTGAAGACTTCGAGGAGGTTGTTGATGCCCATGGCGACGCCGATCATCTCCTTCGTGTATCGGCGGAAGTAGGACGTGAGGCGGTAATACTCGGAGTAGTTGGAGATGAGGACGGTGAAGCCGATGTCGCCGAGGAGGTCCACGCGCGAGAGGAAGTCCTGCGCGTCGAGGCCGCCGGCGGCGAGAAGGTTGTTCATGGTGATCTCCATGAGGACGACGATCTCCTTACCCTTCACGGCGGGCTCCTGCATGAACTGGGCGCAGGCGCAGTTGAGCATGTCCACGTTGACGTGGGTGACGGGGCGGAAGCTGCCGCGCTCGACGAGGATGGCTTTTTTGTAGAGGACTTCGGAGGGCTGGAGCACCTCGTGGTTGGCGCCGAACATGACGGCGT
This sequence comes from Opitutaceae bacterium, assembly GCA_023269455.1. Lineage (GTDB taxonomy): Bacteria > Verrucomicrobiota > Verrucomicrobiia > Opitutales > Opitutaceae > Rariglobus. The sequence continues at coordinate 4,042 of JAHFTG010000035.1, forward strand.
TGGTGAGGCCGTGCTGCACGAGGTAGAGCGAGACGAGGCGGTTGTCCACGTTGTGAAACGCGGGGCCGGAGATCCTCATCATGTCCACCTCGATGCGGTCGGAGCCGACGTTGTCCACGAGCGAACGGATGAGCCGGCCGAGGTCTTCGCGGTAGTAAAACGCGCCGTAGATGAGGTTGGTGCCGGCGATGCCGATGGCCTGCTGCTGGAGGACGTTGTCCTTGTCCCACATGCGGACGTGGATGAGGACTTCGTTGGGCGGGCCGTGCGGCTCGGTCTGGAAGCGGACGCCCATCCAGCCGTGGCACTCGTTGTTGCCGCGAAAGCTTTTGGCGGCGACGGTGTCGGAGAAGACGAAGAAGGTGGTGTTGTCACCGCGCTTGGTGGCGAGGCGTTCGATGAGGAGGCCATACTCGTGGTCGAGCATGGTCTGGAGGCGCTCGCGGGAGACGTAGCGGGGAGCCTTGCCGTAGATGGCGTCGCTAAACGTCATGTCGTAGGCGGAAATCGATTTGGCGATGGTGCCGGCGGCGCCGCCGGCCTGGAAAAAGATGCGCGCGACTTCCTGGCCGGCGCCGATTTCGGCGAGCGTGCCGTATTTGGGTTCGTCGAGGTTGATCGTGAGGGCTTTGCGGTTGGTGGTAAGCAGTTCGATTGGGTCGCTCATAAGATAGTGGGGCGGATGAAGACGTATCAGCTATTATCGGTCCGAAGAAGCGAGGACTTGTCACATTTTTGGGACAAATTTTGCGATGGCGGCGGCGCGACAGGAGAAGATGGCTGAAAGCGCTGGCGCGACGCGGCGGGTTGGCTACGGTGGCGGATCTTATGAAACATTTTTTCGCGTCGATGCTGGGCACGCTGACGGCACTGGTGCTGGCGGTGGTGGGGCTGGTCGCGCTGGCGTTTGTGGGCGTGGTGGCGATTTCGGCGGCGGGCAAGAAAACCACGACCGTGGAAGCAGGGGCCTACCTCGTGTTCGATCTCAAGGCCAACCTTACGGACACACCGGCGGATGGCGATGCCTCGGGGCTGGGCTCACTGCTGGCGGGCGGCGACGGACCGCAGACGCTGCAACTGCGGCAGGTCACGCGCGCGTTGCGCGAGGCGGCGCACGACAAGCGGATCGCCGGGGTGTTTCTCACCGGGAGCCTGGAGCCGTCGGGCTATGGAACGGGCTTCGCGGCGCTGAAGGAAGTGCGGGCGGCGCTCGCTGACTTCAAAGCTTCGGGCAAGCCGGTCGTCGCCTATCTCGACTACGCGACGACGCGCGATCTTTACCTCGCGGCGGGGGCGACGGACCTCGCGCTCGATCCCTACGGCACGTTGCTGCTGCCCGGTCTCGCGAGCGAACCGATGTTTTACGCGGGGGCGTTTGAGCGTTTCGGCGTGGGTGTGCAGGTGACGAAAGTCGGCGTTTATAAATCCTACGCGGAGCCTTTCGTGCGCAAAGACCTGAGCCCGGAAAATCGCGAGCAGTTGGGCAAACTCCTCGGCGACATCTGGAGCGATCTCGTCGGCGATTTGTCGGCTGACCGGAAGCTGTCTCCGGCCGATGTGCAACAACTCGCCGATGACGAGGGCATCATCCGTCCTGAAGTCGCGCTTAAAAGCGGGTTGGTGGACCGGCTCGCCTACAAGGACGAGATCATCGCGAAGCTCAAGAAGGCGACGGGCAAGACGGGTGCGGACGATCCTTTCACGCAGGTCAATGTGGCCGACTACATCGGCACGCTCGCGAAGGACACGGATGATGAGGACACGCAGTCGTCGATGGGGCACATCGCGGTCGTGTATGCGGAGGGAGCCATCGTGGACGGGGACGGGCAGCAGGGCGAGGTGGGCGGCGATGATTTTTCGCGCGAGCTGCGTCGGCTGCGGCAGGACGACGACGTGAAGGCCATCGTGATCCGCGTGAACAGCCCGGGCGGCTCCGCCTCGGCGGCGGAGCACATCCAGCGCGAGATTCGGCTGGCGCAAGAAGTGAAGCCGGTTGTGATTTCGATGGGAAGTTATGCGGCTTCCGGCGGGTATTGGATCTCGGCTTACAGCAAGCGCATCTTTGCCGAGCCGACGACGATCACGGGATCGATCGGCGTGGTGGGCATCCATTTTGATATTCAAAAACTGGCCAACGATCTCGGCTTCACGTGGGACGCGGTGAAGACGGGGAAACATGCGGACTTGATGACGATCTCCCGCCCGAAATCACCCGAGGAGCTGGCGATTTTCCAGCGCATGGTGGATTGGATTTACGGCGAGTTTATCCGCAAGGTCGCGGAGGGGCGCAGCCTTGATCCCGCAGTGGTGCGGAAGATTGCGGAAGGGCGCGTGTGGTCGGGTTCCGAGGCGTTGAAGCTCGGCCTCGTCGATGAACTGGGCGGGCTCGATGCGGCCATCGCGTGCGCGGCGAAGGAGGCGGACTTGGGCACGCGTTATACGTTGGAAGAGTTCCCTCGTCCGCAGTCGCTGGCGGAGAGATTGACGGCGTTTGTCGAGCGGGTGCATCCGCTGGCGAGCAGCAGTCGCGGCGTGCTTTCGCAGGTGATGACGCGTTTCCAGGCCGAGGCGAAGACGTTGGAGCAGTTCAACGATCCGCGCGGGGTTTACGCTCGCTTGCCGGTGGATATCATCGTGCGCTAAGGAATCTTTTTATGGCATCCGAACACATTCTTTCACGCGATATTCCTGCGACGGTGATTCCAGCGGGCGACACCGTTACGCTGCCGGTCGGCACGTCGGCTTATGTCATGCAGACGCTCGGCGGGAGCGTGACCGTGCGGACGGAGCGCGGGCTGTTTCGCATCCAGAGCGAGGACGCGGATGCGCTGACGGGCTTCGATGTTTCGACGCTGGCGGTCGCGGTGGCGCCAGTGGCGGGGGAGTTTAGCGAACAGGCGGTGTGGGCGGCGATGAAGACGTGTTTCGACCCGGAAATCCCCGTCAACATCGTGGACTTGGGCCTCGTCTATGACCTGAGCGTCGAAAAATCACCGGCGGGCGGCAACGTGGTCGAGGTCAAGATGACGCTCACCGCGCAGGGCTGCGGCATGGGCCCGACGATTGCGGAAGATGCGCGGCGGAAGATCGCGGCGCTGCCGACGGTCGAATCGGCGAAGGTTCACATCGTGTGGGATCCGATCTGGACGCCGCAGATGATCTCGCCCGAGGGGCGCAAGGCGCTGGGGTTGGAGTGAGCGGGAGGAAGAACGGAAGGGCTGAGAGCTTAGAGGCTAGAGCTGAGAGCTTCGGAGCTCGGAGGCGGAATTTACCACTAATAGAATCGCCCAACGGGGCGATTCGGTGGGAGCGGCTTCGGCCAATGGCCTTCGCGGTTGGGCGGAGGAGCGGCTGATGCCGCTGCGGGGAATTTACGCCGTGATGGTTTCGAGGGAGCAGCCGTCGGAGTCGGGGGTGGGGGTTTCGCAGTTGGGGCGGGCGATGACGCCGGGGTAGGGTTCGTCGGCGAAGATTTTTGCAGGTTCAGCGAGGAGGTGGCGGTCGCAGACTTCGAAGAGCGCGGCCTCGGTCTCGGTGCGGCGCATGTCGTGGAGGAACGCGCCGGTGGCATCCACGCTCTGGCCGACGAAGTTGAGGTATTTCTTCATCTTGTTCACGTGCATCCGCTCGGGCAGGCCCGGCTGGCGGGTGGCGTCGTAGAGGCGGGCGATGTAGTCGCGGACGTCGGCTAGGGTAACGACGGTGACGGACTGGCCGGCGAAGGCTTCGCGGCACTGGCGGAAGATCCACGGGTTGCGGATGGCGTGGCGGCCGATCATCACGCCGGCGGCCTTGGTCTCGGCGAGAACGCGGACGGCGGTGGCGGCGGAGGTGATGTTGCCGTTGGCGAGGACGGGGCATTTCACGCGGGCGACGGCGCGGGCGATGTAATCGTAGTGGACCTCGCTGCGATACATCTCCTTCACTGTGCGGCCGTGGAGGCTGAGGAGATCGACGTCGTGCTTGTTGATGAGGTCGAGGATGCGCTCGAAGTGTTCGGTGCCGTCGAAGCCGATGCGCATTTTTACGGTGAACAGGCCGGGGCAGGCGTGGCGGAGAGCACCGAGGATTTCGTCGATCTTGGCGGGTTCGCGGAGGAGACCGCCGCCGACATTTTTTTTGTAAACCTTTGGGGCGGGGCAGCCCATGTTGAGGTCGATGCCCGCCGTGGGATGGCGGAGGAGCTCGGTCGCGGTGCGGGCGAGGTGGTGGATTTCCTCGCCGATCAACTGGGCGAAGACGGGGCGGCCGGTCTGGTTTTCGTCGATGGAGCGGAGGATGTGTTTCTCGGGGCGCGACTGGGCGTGGACGCGGAAGAACTCGGTGAAGAAGTAATCAGGCGCGCCGTAGTGCGCGATGACGCCCATGAAGGCGAGGTCGGTGACGTCCTGCATGGGCGCGAGCGCGGTGAGGGGCTGGCCCGGCTTTACAGGAGCCGGGAATGACGAATGACGAATGACCAATGACGAATGAGGAGACATGCAAACGGGCCGGTTACTTTTCGTCGTCCTCGTCGGAGTCGTCTTCGGCGGGTTCTTCGGCTTGCTGGCGGAGGACGCGTTCGAGGATCTCGGTCATGTCTTCGACGGCGTCGAAGACTTTGCGGGCGACGAAAATAGGGCGTTTGTGCTGGAGGGCGAGGACGGTGGAATCGCTGGGACGGGCATCGAGCTCGACGATTTTTTTGCCGAGTTCGTTTTCCATGCGCAGGAGGATGCGGGCGAAGAAGGTGCCTTCGTTGACGTCGTTGATGACGATGTGGTCGAGCTCGGCGCCGAGCCCCGTGAGGATGTGGGCGATGAGATCGTGGGTGAGCGGGCGGTCTTTTTTGACACCGTCGAGGGTCATCTGGATGGCGTTGCCGACGGAGTGGTCCACGTAGATGACGAAGGTTTTGTCTTCGTTGCCGAGGAACACGGCGCAGCCGTTGGCGGTGGGCATCACGCCTTTGACGAGGACGAGGACGACGTCGTTTTTCATGGCGGGCAAGGTGGATGCGGGCTCGGCGTGGCGCAAGCGCGGGGGGACGGGATTCTTTTCTTCGATCAGGCGAAGCCGCGTAACGAGATGCCCCAGGTTCGGGCTTGGGCGAGGACGGCGGGCTTATCGAGCATGAGCACGCGACCGGTCTCCAGAACGGCGGCTTTGAGGCCGGCTTCGCGGAGGGTTTCGAGGGTTTTGAGGCCGAAGCAGGGGACGTCGAAGCGGTAATCTTGACGGGCTTTGACGGTTTTGACGAAGAGGGTTTCGTCTGTTTTGAAGGTGCCGGCACGGCGGATCATTTCGTCGGTGCCTTCGAAGGCTTCGACGGCGAGGACGGTGCCTTTGCGGACGACGCAGCCTTGGCCGATGTCGAGGCGGGCGCATTCGCGGGCGATCTGGACGCCGTGGGCAACGTAGTCGTCGTCGATGGGGAAACTGCGGCCGGTCATGCAGCCATCGTGGGCGAGCTGGTCGTCGAGGAAGCTGCGGGCGTCGAGGAGGGTGACGTTGATGGCGGCGATTTCCTTGGCGATGGCGCCGAAGATGGTTTCGGCATTGCGGCGTTTGAGGGTGGCGAGGAGGGCGACGGCCTTGAGGTCGGGATGGAGGCCGTGGAAAAGGCGGCGGGGCGAGACTTGGCCGGCCATGTAGGCATAGCCGGCGCCGAAGCGTTTGAGGGCTTTGAGCATGGCCCCGACCTGGCCGACTTTGAGGAGGACGCAGTCGGCTTCGGCGAACTCGGCGATGAGGGCGGGTGGGGTTTCTTCTTCCATCGCGATGAGGCGCAGGGGGACACCGGCGGCGCGGATGGCGTTGGCAACGAGGCGAGGATAAAGCCCCTGGCCGGCGATGAGGGCGACGGGTTGGCGAGGGTCGAAATCGGCGGGGAGAAAGGCGGAGATCACGAAAGCGGTTTAAACTTAAACTTTAGCCCCGAACAGAGAAATACTGGGATTCAATCACGGAGTCTTAACCACTAAGGGAATCGCCCAACAGGGCGATTCGGTGGGAGCGGTTCCGGCCAATGGCCTCCACGGTTAAGCGGAGGGGCGGCTGATGCCGCCGGGGATTGAACACCTGTTTGTCGGTGCTCATCTGTGAGCACCGGATCAGTCCTGTGTGCCGTAGTATTTTTTGTAGCTGCGGTAGTAGCGGTAGTTGGAATAATACTCGATGCGGCGGTGGGAGAGGCCGTTGAGGACGACGCCGAGCAGCTCGTTTTTGCCGGAGCGAAGGGCTTTGATGTAAAGCCGGATGTGTTTGCGGAAGGCGCGGTTGAAACGGCAGACGTAAACGACTTCGTCCACGCGTTCGGCGATGAGCAGGGAATCGGTCACGGCACCGAGAGGCGGAGAGTCCACCACGATGAGGTCGAAGTGTTTTTTGAGGTGTTCGAGGAGCTGGCCGAAGACGGGACTTTCGAGGAGCTGGGTGGGGCTCTTGGAGCGACCGCCGGAGCTGATGAGGGAGAGGTTGGACCCGATGGAGGAGATGCCGAGGAGCGGGTCGTTGACGAGGTTGCCGTCGAGCTTGGCGCCGCCTTCGAACCAAGCGATGAGGCCGGATTCGTTGGGCTTGTTGAAGTGGCGGTGGAGCATCGGGCGGCGAAGATCGCAGTCGATGAGGAGGACGGATTTGCCGTGGCGGGCGAAGCTGCCGGCGAGATTGCTGGAGATGAGGGTCTTGCCTTCGCCGGGGATGGTGCTCGTCACGAGCAGGGACTTCGGGAAATCGAGTTTGGAGTGGATTTTTACGGAGCTGTAAACGCTCAGGAAGGGTTCGACGCCGGTCTGGTTTTTATTGTCGAGGACGAGGCGGTATTTTTCCTCGTCCTTGAGGGAGGAGAGGTCGGGGATGATGCCGAGGAGGTTGGCACCGATGAAGGACTCGATGTCCCAGGCGCTCTTGATGCGGTCGTCAACAAAGCTGAGGCCGATGGCGACGCCGAAGAAGACGAGCAGGCCGAGGCTGATGGAGGTGCGGGTGATGCGGCTGAAGTCGGGCGTGTAGGGAGCGCCGGAGGGAGTCGCGGGATCGAGGGGGCGGACGGGGATTTTTTCGAGATACTTGCTGGTGGTCGTCTGGCTGAGGCGGTCAAGGATCTGGGCGTAGTTGTTGCGGGCGACGGCGGCCTGGTTTTCGAGGCTCTTGTATTCGATGGAGAGGTCGCGGAGGCGGAGCTGTTCTTTTTCCTGGGCGGCGTATTCCTGCTCAAGGGTCTGCTCGTTGGCGCGGATTTTTTCGAGGTTGGTCTTGAGGTCGGCGATGGCGAGCTTGATGGCGGTGTCGAGCTGGTCTTTCGCCACGGCGATGGCGTTGGCGACGTTGATCATCTTCGGGTGGCGCTCCAAGTAGCGTTCGGCGAGGAGGGATTGATCGCGCTGGAGGGATTCGAGCTGTTTGCTGAGATCGGGGATCGAGCCGTAGTTGGCAATGGCGGTGATCTCCAGAAGGTTGCGGCCGTCGGCCTGATATTTTTTGACGAGGTTGTATTGTTCCTCGATGGCGAGGCGGCCGAGGCGGGCGGACTGGAGGGCGGCGTTGGCGGCGGTGAGGTTGGATTGGACGATGTTGGTGCTGTTATCCAGAGACACGAGGTTCTGGGCGCGCATGTAATCCTGGAGTTTCTGGTCGGCGGCGTTGGCGGCGTCGAGGAGCTGGTTGGCGCGTTTCTGGAGGTATTCGACGGCGTAGTCGTTACTGCCGCCGACTTTGTCGAGGAGGCTTTGGATGAACTGCTGGACGTAGCGGTTGGCGACGAGGGCGGCGGCTTCGGGGTCCTGATGGGAGACGCTGATACTGACGAGGAAGGTGCCGCGGATGGACTGGACGCTGAGGGAGCCAAGGTCCACGCCGGCGGGAGGAGCGGAGCCGACGGGGAGGTCCTTGAGGTAGGGGCGCTGGAGAATCTGGCGCTCTTGCGGGGTGAGGGATTCGAGGACGCGGGAGCGGATTTTTCCGCTGCTCATGACCTGGAGGTAGGTGTTGAGCTCGGCATCGGTGTCGATGCCGGTCTCGACGACGTTCTGGGTGGTGACGATTTTCTCGGGCTTGTCGATCTGGAGGGTCGCGGTGCTGCGGTAGAGCGGCGTGGCGCGCGACTGGTAGTAGGCTACGCCGATCGCCACGATGAGGGCGAGGGGGAGGGCGACCCAGAGGCGTTCGCGAAGGATGATGTAGTAATCGCGCAGCGTGCGGCGCTCGACGATCTCATCGTCTTTGGCGGCGTGCTTGGCTGATGACGGTGACTTGAAGGCCTCGGACATGGTTTTTTTTAGAAAATGCGCTCGGGGACATAGACGATGTCGCCCGGCTGGATCACGAGAGAATTATCACTGATGCTGGCGCGGTCCTTGCCTTTGAGCATGCTGTCCACGTCCACGGTGAAGACCTGTTTTTTGCCATCGGGGGTGACGCGGGTGATGTTGACGGCGGTGCCTTTGGCGGTGTCGGTGAAGCCGCCGGCTTTGGTGACGAGTTCAAGGATGGTCATGTTGGTCTCGACCGGCAGCGGATAACGGCCGGGTGAGCGGACCATGCCCTGAATCGAAACTTCACGGGAGGCGTAGGACTCGATGTTGATGGTGACCTGGGGGCTTTTGAGGTAGCGGCCGTCGCGGTAGGCGGCTTCGACGGCTTTCTGGGCGGCGCTGACGGTGAGGCCGACGACGCGGACTTCGCCGACGAGGGGG
>JAHFTG010000225.1 GCA_023269455.1 Opitutaceae bacterium
TGGCCCTCAATTCTGCTCCTGTGAGTATGCCGGCGAAGCTCACTTGATCGCTGACGTTCATCTCTTGCACCTGATGTTGAAGTCGCCCTCTTTCCGGCCCGTCGCCGACGAGTGTGAGTCCAGGTTCAAGTCCGCGTGAACGGAGGATGACCAGAGCTGCAATGAGGAGACTGGCGCCTTTATCGGTGACCAGTCGCCCTACAAAAACCAGATCGCGTTCGCGTGGTCGCGTGCGTTCCGTGAAAAAAATATCGTCACGATAAGGGTTGGCGAGCGGGGTGCTTGCAACCGGCAGGGCTCGTGCGATCGCGGGGCTGATCGCGATGTTGCGGGAAACAAAATGGGTGCACCATCGTTTGACACATTCACGCCAAAGCATGCGGCCGTCAGGCTGGGAAATCCATGTTTGATGAGAGATGACGATGGGTTTTTTCAGCAGCCAAGCTGGCCACAGAGTGGCGATGCTGAGGTTGTTCTGGAAATAGACGTCGGACCAAGAAACCAAGGCGAACAACCTGGCGGGATTCGGGCGACGAAACACCGCGTAGGGCGCGGCCGGCTCGTTTTCACAGGATGTCTGAGTGATAACGCGGACTTCATGGCCGAGCGCGGCAAATTCCTCGGCAAGAATGCCGCTGACCTGCTCGATGCCGCCGACGCTCGGCGCAAAAAGGTGCGATGAAATAAGGATGCGCATTCTGAGATCAGGGTTTGTTTCTTAGGGCCAGCACTTCTGCGGGCGGTCCGCCGGTGCAGCCGCGAAAGTAGTCGAAAATCCCCCGCCATCGGGCGGGCGGAGAGGACAGGGAGTCGGTTGACGCGCCTCGCAAGGATTCGCGGATGGTTGCAAGCGCCACGACGGTGAACCGGCCGAACAATCCCAGGACGCCTCCGCATTCACGCGCGATCAGCAGTGAGTTTCGAGTCCACAGGTAAGCGATGACGGGGCCACCCGACCACGAGCCGGGGTTGATTAATTTGGCGCCCCACACCAGCCCGACTTTCCAGCCATGCCGGCGTGCGCGCAGGCCGATTTCTGTTTCATCGCCATACGCAAAACAACGTTCATCGAAAACTCCGACTTGTTGTAGGCAACTTCGCTTGAAAATCGCGAGCGTGCCGTGGCAGTAATCGACTTCTTCGTGTGTCCCGGCGTCGCGTGGCGGCACCGGCAGCAGTCGCGCGCCGCGCAGAACCGAATAGTGCGGCCTCTCGGGTTGACCGTATTCGGGACAGGCTATGGCCCAATCAGCATGGGTGGCCAGCGCTTGCAGAAGCCGTGCGAGGCAATCGCCTTGAGGTAACGCATCATGTGCGCTCACGAGACAATACGCGGACGATTCCCGGGTCAGCCAACGTCGAAGGACGATGTTGTGCGCGGGGCCCCATCCGATGTTTGTGGGCAGCGCGAGCAGTTCGACGTCGTCGGGAAGGTCTGCCGTCAGCTTCGCGAGATTCTCGGCGGTCGAGCCGTTGTCCACGATGGTCACATCCATCTGGAGTTGGGCGGAGCGCAAGGCCATGAGCGTGGCGCGGCATTCGACCGGTCGGTTCCAATGTAGCAGCGAGACTCTCATGGTCATGGATGCAGCAGGGCGGCGATGTGTCTGGCCGCGCCGCTCCACGAGGCATTTTGATCGCGCCAGCGCCAGCCTGCTTCGGCGATTTTGCCGAGTGCGCCCGAGCGGATGAGCGATACAAGCCGCGAGATCGAGGCGGGCGAGCCATCGCAGGCCAGCAATTCACGGCCTTCTACCAGCGGGGCGGCGTCTTTGGCTTCGCGAATCACGGGCACGCATCCGCAGGCGAGTGCAGCCATGAACGCGCCGGATTTGCACACCAGCGCCGATGGATAAAACGAGAGAAATAAATCTGCCTGCGCCAGCCGCGCGGCAGCTTCTCCGGGGGGAACGTCACCCGACGCCGTGATGATGCCCGGGGACACGAGCGAGCGCAGGAATTTCACGTCGGCGCTTGGGGTTTCTCCGGCCCGGGCGCCTTTGCCTACGGCTTCCACGCCGGTGAGCAAACCTTCGGCATGCAGGGCGTGCAGGAGTTTTTCATGTGTTTGCACACTGCGCAGGCGACTCGCCTCGAGTCCGAAGAAGACGATGCGCACGCCGTCGGTTGCCTGTGGTTTTCGTGAAGCGAATGGGATGGCGGGCAAGTTGCTGGCGACGGGCTGGCACGTGGTTTTCCCGGAGGTGATTTTTTCGAGTATGCGTTTCATCACCGGAGTGCTGGTCACGGCGGCGTCAGAGAGTCGGTGAAGACGGACGACGATACGACGTTGGATCGGCGAGAGATAAAACTCGCTGCGCCAAGGCGGACCCGCGGCCCACAGTTCGTGAAACACAACGATGAGACGGCGTGAGGACGAGGCATTTTTCCAGCGGCGCAGCCCGCGCTCAAGCCACAACGGCACTCCGCGCGAATGGTAACCGTAGCCGACGTAATGCAACAATACGCAGGGTGCGTCGCCGAGCGCGCGGAGGAGTGCGTCCGAGGATTTTTCGAGCAGCGCTTCCGCCGCAAATGCGTTTGCACCGGCCGCCGACCGCCACTCGGGGTCGCTGACGACGAACCGGGTTTCGATGGCGTGGTCCGTTTTCAGCTGGCATGCGAGCAGATGGGCGTAGTCGCCGAGACCATCGAACTGCGGCGGGAAATGGGGCGTGATGTGGACGAGCGCGGTCATCGTGGGCGCGGCGCGACGAGCCGTTCGTAAAACGTGGTCAAATGCTCGATGGCGTGCGCCCAACGCAGGGATTGCACGCGGGCATGTCCGCCTCGGGCGATGCGGGTCAGGCGCGCTTCGTCGTTGAGCAGGTCGGAAAGCGCCGTCAGCCACGCAGCCGTTGTTCTCGCGGTGACCACCACCGCTTCTTCTTCGGCTTTTAGATCGGCGGCAAATCCGGTCTGGCTCGCGACGACCGCGCAACCGCAGGCCATCGCCTCGGCCGCGACCAAGCCAAAGCTTTCAAAGGCCGACGGCATCACGACGACGGCCGTGTTGCGATAGAGCTCGCGCAACTGGTCGCGGTTCCTGACAAAACTAATCACTTCCACGCGCGCAGCGAGTGCGAGTGGAATGAGGCCGGACAGTGCGGTGTCTTCCATGCCGACCAGACGCACGGTCCAGTGTGGATGGGCCTGCAGGAGTGACGGCAGTAAGCGGATGAAAAGATCACCGCCCTTGTTTGGAACAGGGGAGCCGAAAAAGCCGATGGTTCGTGGTCGCGTCGCCATGAGCGGCTGGTCGAGCCAGGCATCGGGCAGCGGATTTTCGAGGGTGAGCAGCCGGTCTTCTGGTTGATAATGGTGGGCGAGGGCGTATCGCCGATCATGGTGGCTTACCGTCGTTAGCGCGTCCGCACACCGGAAGGCGGCTTCCAGGTGTTGAATCCGGTTAAGCCACGCGCCGGCTGCACTGTTTTCTTGGGATAGACCATGTAGGCCGAGGGTTTCATGGAAATGTGGTTCAAGGCCGTTTGAGCGTGCCACGATCAGCGGGCGGGTGGTGCGGCGCGCCAGTCGCCGGGCGACCCACCAGGCTTCCGCGCCCCACAGTTCGACGATGTCATAACGGGTTTGGCGGACGGCGCGCAACGTGGCCGAGGAATACCCGCAGAGTGTGCGCAGGCGTTTGGCGGGGCGCAGCGTCTGCATCCATTGGTAGTCGGAGGGCGCAAGGGTGACGACTTCGTGGCCACGTTCGCGCAGGCCGTCCACGTAACCGGTGATCACATAGCCGGAGCCGAGGGAGCTATCGAGCGGACAGTTGCTTACGCTTAAGATTCTCAAGGTGGGAAGGAAACCTAGTGAAACCAGCGCCGGTAGTAAGGGTCGTAGTCGAGCACTCGGGGGCGTTCGCCGATCTTACGCGCGGGATTGCCGGCGACGATTGTAAATGGCTCGACTGATTGAGTGACCACCGAGCCCGCGCCAACCACGCAGCCTTGGCCGAGCCGGATTCCGGGGAGAATAAGCGCACGCGTGCCGATCCAGACGTAATCCTCGATGATGATGGGAGCGATGAGGTCGCCGGTAAACGACGGGCTCCGCGGATCATGGCCGGCGGTAAGAAGACAGCATTCCTCCGAGATGGCTACACAGCGGCCAATTTCTATGCCGCCGCGGTTGTCCAGCTTGCAGCGCGCGTTGACCACGCTGGAGTCCCCCATGGAAAAATAGGAGGGATTTTCAAAGTGCGTTCCCATGAAAACAGAGGCGGTCGGGCTCAGTTTGAACCGCATGATTTTGGCGTAAAAGAGCCGTCGTAATGCATGCGAAGGCAGGTGGGTGATCACATGATTACAGGAG
>JAHFTG010000036.1 GCA_023269455.1 Opitutaceae bacterium
CGTCTGCGCATGCGGCGTTGGTGACGAAGCCCGTCGCTTACGAGCACGCGGGCGTGAAGCTCATCGGTTATCTCGCTTATGATGACGCCAAGGTGTCCGCCGAGCATCCCGTGCCCGGCGTGCTGGTGGTGCCCGAGTGGTGGGGTCTCAACGCCTACGCCAAGGGTAAGGCCGACGCGCTCGCCAAGCTCGGCTATGTCGCCTTCGCGCTGGATATGTATGGCGCTGGCTTGAACACGGAAGATCCCAAGAAGGCGACCGAGCTTTCCACGCCGTTTTACGGAAAGCCGCTCATGGCCGAGCGTGCGCAGGCCGGGCTCAACCAATTGCTCGCGACCGGTCTGGTCGTTCCAAGCAAGGTGGCGGCGATCGGGTTTTGTTTTGGTGGTTCCACGGTGCAGGCGCTAGCCTACACGGGTGCGCCGCTCGCGGGCATCGTAAGTTTCCATGGCGGTCCGGTCGTGCCGACCGATGAACAGGCGGCGGCGATCAAGGGCAAGGTTCTCATTTGCCACGGGGCCATCGATCCGTTCGTGAAGCCGGACCAACTCCATGCGCTACTAGCGGCGTTCGACAAGGCGAAGGTTGATTACGAATTCGTGAGCTACGCCGGGGCGGTTCACGCGTTTACCAATCCGGACGCGACACACCTAGCCCAAGCGACCGGCCTCGTGGGCATCGGCTACAACGAGAAGGCGGCAACTCGTTCGTGGCAGCACATGCAGGATTTTTTCGGCGAGATTTTCGCCCGCTAAGGCTCAGGTTTGAAACGCGCCCTGCGGCTTTTTCGGGAGGCGCAGGTGCAGGCGTTGATCGCGGATCGTGAGTTTCACCGATGCGCTGAAAATGGCGGAGAGGTTGCGTGAATTGAGCGTGCATTCACGCGGGCCGCTTGCCTGCACGCGTCCGGCCTTGAGCAGAAGAGCGTGGGTGAAGCCGGGAGTGATTTCTTCGACGTGGTGGGTAACGAGGATGAGCGCGGGGCCGCGTGGCTGACGGGCGAGGGTTTCGATGAAGTGGAGGAATTGCTCTCGGGCGACCGGATCGAGGCCGGAGCACGGTTCGTCAAGGATGAGCAGCTTCGGCTTCGCCATGAGGGCGCGGGCGATGAGGATGCGCTGGCGTTCGCCTTGGGAGAGCTGGCCCCAGAGACGTTTGGCGAGGGCGGTCGTGCCGGTGAAGCGCAGGAGTTTTTGAGCGGCGCGGCGGTCGGCCGGCGTGATTTTCATCCACAGGTCGAGTTGCGCGTATTTGCCGCTGATGATGGTTTCGAGTGCGGGTTCGTCGGGCGGGACGCTGGCTTGGAGCGCACTCGTAACGAGGCCGATTTCGAGGCGCAGGTCGCGCCAGTCGCTTTCGCCGTAGCGGCGGCCGAGCAGCTCGATCTCGCCCGCGCTGGGCGTGAGGTAGCCGGTGAGGGCCTTGAGGAGTGAGGTCTTCCCGCAGCCGTTGGGGCCGAGGATGACCCAGTGCTCGCCGCGTTCGACCCGCCAGCCCACATCGCGCAGCAAATGCGTATTTTCACGCATCACGGTGAGACCGGTGATGGCAAGAAGGGCGTGGCTTGGCATGGATGCAGGTAGTCAAAGACCGTGCGCACGGTCAACGGGCTTGGCTAACCACCGGGGGCGCGCTTAGGTTTATGTGATGTTGATCATCTACACTTACGCGAACTGTGATACCTGCCGGCGCGCCGTGAAATGGTTGCGGGCGCAGGGCATAGATTTTGCCGAGAAGGCGATCCGCGAGACGCCGCCGTCGATGCCGGAATTGCGCGCGATGCTGGCGTATCTCGGCGGAGCCGGGGCGTTGCGGAAACTATTCAACACGGCGGGGCGCGACTATCGGGACTTGAAGCTTGGCGAAAAACTGCCGGGCATGAGCGAGTCGCAGGCGCTGGCGTTGCTTGCGGACAACGGCAATCTCGTGAAACGCCCTTTTCTGATCGGGGAGAGCTGCGGTTTGACGGGATTCGATGAAAAAACCTGGAGCGATAGTCTGCGTTGAATAACGCGCCGCCTGGGCGCGGTGTTATTCAAGGAATTCGTTAAACACGCGCGGAGGGAGTTCGGCCGCGCGGGCTTTGGTCGCGGGGTCGATGTTGGCTTGAAGTTGGCGGACGCGTTTTTCGAGGTGTTCCAGCTCTTCCGAGCGTTGTTCGAGCTCCGCCTCCTGCTCTTGTTGCGCCAGGGTTTTTTCGAGGAGGCGGTTTTCGCTTTCGCTGACGAAGGATTCGCGGGCATCCAGCTCGGCTTTGAGCGATTGGAGCAGTTGGGTCTGTCGTTCCAGTTCCGCCTTGGCGGTGGCGAGGGCGTTGATTTCTTCGGCAGACGCGGCGGGGATGGGTGCAGGCGCCGTCACGGCTGGTTTCGACGGGAAGGGCGGACGGGTGGTGCGGGGGGATAATTTGAGGGTCGGTCCGTCGTTTGTGCGGGGCGGCGGCTTGGGGGCGTGAACGGTTTCAGGGGCTGGTTTGGCGGGCTGGCCGCCGGGCTTCGGCGGAGGAGCGGTCACAGGGGGTTCATCGAGGATGGCCCATCGTTTGAACTCGCCGGTTTCGAGCAATGTCTCGGTTTCTTTTACCAGTGATTCCAGTTCCTCCGGATTGATCTTGAGCAGGGCGGCTTCCCGCAGCGCGGACCATTGGCCCAGGTGGTAACTAGCGATGTCGTGCGACGATTTGCTGAGGGTGAGCGTGGATTCGTCGGAGACCTCGGCGAGGATTTTGGCGGTGATTTTTTCTGATTGGGCGATCAGGTCTAGCAGAGTGCGGGGGGCGGCTTTGGCATTGATGCCGAGCAATGATTGGGCGGATTCCTTCCAGTTTACTCCGGCTTGGAGTTTAAGGGTGAAGCCTTCGTGTCCGGCGCGCTTGCGTTGGGCATGGGAGATCTTGTTGATGAACTCGACTTCGGCTTCGAGTTGGTCGCCGAGTGAAATGGCTTTGGTGAGAAGCTGCCGGGATGTGGGTGGTGTGCCGATGGCTTCATGCGGAGGCATGATGGCGCAGAGATTGGCCAAGGCATTGAGGGTGGTGTGATAATCGCGCGCGCATTCGTCGAAACGTATTCTGAGCCGAGCCCAATCGGTCGGATAACGGTTTTCACTTAGCCCGTGCACATAATCTGATGAGCTGCGGCGCAAGTGGTTTTCCAGGCGGAAGGCGACCTGCGCGAGCAACTCGGGTTCGAGAAGGTTGAGCTTGTCGAGTCCTGCCTGAAGCACGGAGAGAGTGTCCCGGGATTCTTCCAGATTCGAGGTGAACTCCTGTTTCGCCTTGGTCGGCAACAGGATCATGAAGGGAGGGCGCGTCGCCTTGATTTCGCGCTCACGTTCTCTGGCCAGGTTCAATGCTTCGGTGAGTCTGCGGCGGCTCAAAGCAAACGCAGCTTCACGCACCAACATTTTGTGGAGGCTGGAAGGTGCGAATTCGATCAGGTAAGGTTGAGGAGCATTTAACTCCATAAAATATGAAAGAGGTTGCGGACGGGCCGCCCCGGGCCGTCATCGGAATCCTGCCGACCGGGCCGATGCCTTCGAGTCAGTAAATCCTAGTGTAAATCGCTCCGGCCTCGTCGCGGGCAAAGAGAGTTTTATTTTCTATTTTTATGAGCACCAGTCCCTCGATGATTTCTTCGCCGACTCCGATGATTTTGGGGCCGATCAACACGCGGGGAGCGCTGCCTCCGGTGATCGCCTTGATGGGGGCCGACATGAGGGTATCTTCGAGTTCGGAATCCGCTGCGGGCGATAAGGCCTTCACGGCGGCCGCCGTTTTGACAACACGATTGGCCGTCGGCGTGGTTTGGAGATAGGTCGCCGTCAAAAGAGGGGCTGATTTTGGCTGGGCCGGGCGCAGCCCGTAAGTCGCGGTTACACCTAAGATCAAGATCATCATGATTCCCCAAAACTTCCTAACCATGTGGGGAGCATGGCGCATCCGTTTCTTGGCGATACAGCTCCGCGCCAATGCATTGGCTTTGGTGATCGCTTGAGTAATCGCTGGCATAGGATGAATGGTTGATAAAGACGGACCTATATACCAAATTGGTTTCCATAGCTTACTAGATGCCAGTGTGAAACCCCCAGGGTGAAATTGCCAATCAGAGGCCGTGATATGCCAGCCGTTTTTTGATTTGCGGGCTGTAGCTATTTGATACGCGTATTTTCTGCGATTTATGGGCGGCTCGAGGATTTGCAAGTGGGGTGGGGCTTTATGATGAGGAGGCTGGATGGAGGCTTTATTTGATCCATCGATTTAGGCCCGTTGACTCGCCAAGGGTTTTCCTAGCAAGCTCCAAGGGTGACTCGTCCTGCCTCCACTCCTTTTCTCACTACCGTCCGCTGGCTCTCCGCCTATGCGGGCTTTCCGGCGGCGCGCCTGCCCGCGCGGGCCGAGATTTTGCTGCTCATCTCCACGGCGGCGGAAGAAGCGCAGGTCGCGTTGCAGCGTTCGCCCCGGTTTCTCGTTGAACGCAACGACAAGGCCAGCGACGCTTCCCTGAAGGCTTACACGATGAACCGTTCGCTTGCTCATTACGTGAGCAACAACGCCCAGAAAACCGGATGACGGTTGGTAGGGGCTGAATTGGGGTCTTGAAAGATAGGTGTTTTACCCTATCTGAAGGCGAATGTCTTTACGGTTCCTGGGTCTGGTCTTCGGGGTGGTTTTTTTCGTTTCTGATGCGTCCGCGCTGATCGAGCGACGGACGGAGCGCCATTTCGATGTGTCCGCCGCCACGACCCTGAAAATCGATACGTTCAGCGGCGCGGTGCGTGTTTCAAAAGGTGACGCCAAGACCATCGAGGTCGTCGTGAGCGAGCAGGCTGATGTTGAAAAAGAATCGGAGATGGATGAGCGCCTGAAAGATTTCGACCTGCGCATGGAGCCGACGACCGGAGGTGTGGGTATCGTCGCGCGTTATCATAAAAATATGACGTGGTCGTGGAAGGGATGGCCTCCCGTCCGCCTGACTTATGAGATCAAAGTGCCGTCGCAGTGTGATATCGAGGTCGTCACGCTCGACGGCAGCATCGTGATCGGCTCGCTCCAGGGGAAACTCGATCTTACCAACGACAGCGGGGCGATTTTTACGGGCGAGATCGACGGCGAGATCAAAGCGCACAGTCGCGTGGGCGACATCGCGGTGACGGCCTGCACCGGCGCGATCACCGCGCATACGCGCACGGGCAACATCACGGTGGGCCGCGCCTTTGGCCGCACGGAGCTTTCCAGCGACGGTGGCTACATCGATCTTCAACGCGCGGCCGACGAAGTCGTCATCCACGGAAGCGGCACCGATGCGAAAGTCGGGTTTGTCGCCCCCATTAAAAAACCGGCCAAGATCACGACCTCAGGCGGCGAAATCTACCTCGTCATGGAAACCGCCACCGCCTGCACGCTCGACCTGAGCGCGTCGATCTTCGGTCGCGTGAAAGTCCGCAATCTCCCCATCGCCGCGACCAGCGGCGGCGTGGGCCGCTCGCGTCTGGCGGGCACGATCAACGGCGGCGGCACCCTCATCACGGCCGATGCCAACGGCGGTAATATCATCATGCGCGGCATCGATCCGGTTCCGGCAGCCGAGGTGGCCGATCCGACGGTGCTGCCGCAAAAGTAGTCCGCATCGCGCAGCACCCGTGCCGGATGAGTTGACGGCGGATGATTCTGCGCTTCGCCCGATGTATGAGGTGTGTTTGTGTGTCGGACGATTCTACGACCATGCCTGATTCCTACGACCGTCTTGTTGCCAAACTGAAACGCGCCCACGTCCTCGGCACCGTCGCCGGTCTGCTCGGCTGGGACGAACAGGTCAACCTGCCGACGGACAGCGCCGACCAGCGTGCGGAGCAATCGGCGTTGCTCGCTGAATTAAACCACGCCGCCGCGAGCGATGCGGAGATCGGCAAACTCCTGGGCGAACTGGAAAATGCACGAGCCTCTCTGACTGCGGATCAGCAAGTCGTCGTGCGCGAGGCGCGCCGTGACTACGACCGGGTGACAAAACTACCCTCCGAATTCGTCGCCGAAAAAGCGCGGCTTTCCAGCGCGGCCTACCACGCGTGGGCCGAGGCCAAGGGGAAGGCGGATTTCGCCGCCTATGCGCCCTATCTCGAAAAACATCTCGCGCTGGCCAAGTGCGAGGCGGCGACTCTCGGCTGGGGTGATCGACCTTACGACTACGCCATCGACAAGCACGATCCCGGCATGACGGCGGCCAAGATCACGGTGCTTTTCACCGAGTTGAAGGCCGGGCTCGTGCCGCTGGTGCGCGCCATCGCGGCGTCGCCAGTCAAGGCGCGCACGGATATTTTCAAAGGTTTCCCGGTCGAGGCGCAGCGCGATTTTCTCCGCGAGGTTACGGAGCGCCTTGGCTTCAACTACCGGCGCGGGCGCATTGACGTGTCGCTGCATCCGTTCTGTGAAGGGTCGGGCGCGGATATCCGCATGACCACGCGTTTCGATGCCGACAACCCGCTCGACTCGCTCTTTTCGTCGATTCACGAGACGGGGCACGGGCTTTACGAGCAGGGGCTTCCGCTGGCGTTGCAAGGCACGCCGCTCGGGCAAAACGCGGGCATGGGCGTCCACGAATCGCAGAGCCGCCTGTGGGAAAACCAAGTGTCACGCAGCCGCGCGTTCTGGGCGTTTTTCGAGCCGCGCTTCCGGGAGAAATTCCCTGCACAACTGGCGGCGGTGTCGTCGGAGGAGCTGTATCTCGCGGTCAACGAAGTCGCGCCGACGCTCATCCGCGTGGATTCCGACGAGGTTCACTACAACCTGCACATTCTGCTGCGCTTTGAGCTGGAGCAGCGGTTGTTTCGCGGCGATCTCGCGGTGGCCGATCTCCCGGCGGCGTGGAATGCGTTGTCGGAAGAACTGCTCGGGCTCACGCCGACGAGTGACAAGGTCGGCGTGCTTCAGGACGTGCATTGGTCGGGTGGAGCATTCGGCTATTTTCCGAGTTACTGCTTGGGCAATATGATCGCGGCACAGCTCTGGTTCACGGTGTTGAAAACGCTGCCGGGACTGGAAGCGGATTTCGCGAAGGGTGATTTCTCGCGGTTGCTCGGTTGGTTGCGCACGAACATTCACGAACAGGGGCGGCGTTACGACACGCTGGCGTTGGTGAAGGAAGTGACGGGCGAGGAGCTAACGCCAAAATACTTGCTCCGGTATTTGCAGGAACGGTATGCGCCGCTGTATTTGAAGTGACCTCTATTCAGACCATGACGCTCATCGATACCCACACGCATTTGGATGGTTTTGCGCGCCGCGGTGAGTTGCCGGCGGTGCTGGCACGGGCGCGCGAGGCGGGCGTGACGGAGATGATTTCCATCGGGACGGAGAGCGATGACTGGGCGTTGATTCGCGACTTGGCGGTGGCGCATTCGGGCGTGGTGCATTACTCGGTCGGACTGCATCCGTGCTGCGTGCGCGAGAACTGGGCCGAAGAGGTGGCGCAGATCGAGGCCTTTTGGAGCGGTGAGAAAAAGCCGGTCGCGCTGGGCGAATGCGGGTTGGACCGGTTCCATCTGCCAAAGGATGATGCGGCGAAAGCGGAGCAGGTTTTCGTGTGGCAGCGGGCGGCGTTTGCCGCGCAATTGGAGATCGCGAAGCGGTTGAGATGTCCGCTGGTCGTGCATTCGCGCGGGGCGTTTGCGGAGTCGGTCGCGATGATCGACGCGAGCGGGGTAGATTGGACGAAGGTGGTTTTCCACTGTTTCAGCGAAGGTCCGGCGGAGATGAGCGAGCTGGTTAAACGCGGTGCCTACGGATCATTTACCGGCGTGCTCACCTACAAAAATGCGGAGAACGTGCGCGAGTCGGCGAAGGTCCAAGGACTCGCGCGGCTGATGGTGGAGACGGACGCGCCTTACCTGACGCCGGTGCCGCATCGCGGGAAGCCGAATGAACCGGCGTTTATGCGGCATACGGCCGAGTATGCGGCGGAGCTGTTTGGAGTGAGTCTGGCCGAACTGGCGGATGTCACCACGCAGACGGCGCGGGGATTCTTCGGACTTTAACGCAACGACGCCAGGGCGCTAAGAACGCAAAGTGGAGTAAGGGCATGAAAAAGGCGCCGGGTCTTTGCGACCTTGGCGCCTTGGCGTTTTTGCGTTGAGGAACTGAAATACTCAGGCCTCGTCGAATTTGCGGGTGAAGAGCTG
Organism: Opitutaceae bacterium; assembly: GCA_023269455.1. Classification (GTDB taxonomy): domain Bacteria; phylum Verrucomicrobiota; class Verrucomicrobiia; order Opitutales; family Opitutaceae; genus Rariglobus. Next base: position 8,173 of record JAHFTG010000036.1, read on the forward strand.
TTCGAGTTCGCCGAGCATCTGCGGAGCGTCTTCGCCGGTGGCGAGAAACTTGACCTTCGAGCCTTTACCGGCGGCGAGCATCATCAAGCCCATAATGGACTTGCCGTTGACCTGCTCTTCGTCTTTTTCCACGAAAACGTCGGCCTTAAATTTGTTGGTGATCCGCACGATCATGGCGGCGGGGCGGGCGTGGATGCCCATCTTGTTCTGCACGACCAGCTCTTTTACGTGCTGCTGGCCGGTCGCGGTGGTGTCGTTCTTGTCCATTCGATTTGGCTGACAACGTCCGGTATGAGTGGTTCGCTTGCAACTCAAAAACCTGCCGTTCACCTTCCCGTAACCATGCCCAAGATCGCGATCATCGTCCCTTGCCGACTCGAATCCACGCGCTTCCCGCGCAAGTTGCTGCACGTTATCAAGGGCAAGCCGCTCCTGCTTTGGGTGGCCGAGCGCATCCGGGCGGAGGCGCCGGAATTTCCGCTGTTTTTCGCGGTCGATGACGGGTTGCTGGCCGCGCCGCTGCGCGCCGCCGGGTTCGAGGCGGTGCTGACGGGTGTGCAGCACCAGAGCGGCACTGACCGTATCGCCGAAGCGAATCGCACGGTGAAGGCGGAGCAAGTGATCAACGTGCAGGCCGACGAGCCGTTGGTGACGCGGGCGCAGATCCTCACGCTGGCGGAACTGATCGACGGGCCGGCGGCAATGGCGACGCTGGGCACGCCGTTCACGACGGCGGCGGATTTCAACAATCCGAATCAGGTGAAGGTCGTCTTCGCGCCGGGCGGCGGACGGGCGCTGTATTTCTCGCGGGCGGCGATTCCTTATGCGCGTGATCGGGCGGGGCAGGTCGATGATGCTTGGGTGAAGGCAAATCCCTGTTTCAAGCACCTCGGGCTTTACGCTTACAAGGCGGACTTGATCGAGCGTTTCGCGAAGCTGCCGCCGGGACGTTACGAGCAGATCGAGAAACTGGAGCAGTTGCGTGTGATCGAGAACGGCTACGAGATCGTGTGCGGTGTGACGAACGATCCGACCATCGGCGTGGATACGCCGGAGGACGCGGTGAAGTTCGAGCAGTGGCTGGGGTGAAGCGCAGAAGGCGCAAAAAAGCCGCCCGGGATTCGGGCGGCTTAACGAAAGACGAAAGACGCGAGCGTCAGACTTTGCCGGCTTTGCGCTTGGCGACGAGGTTGTAGAAGTCGAGGAAGAGCGGGTCGGCGTCGTTCGGGCCGGGGGCGGCTTCGGGGTGGTATTGCACCGAAAAAATCGGGAGTTCCTTGTGGCGCAGGCCTTCGACGGTGTTGTCGTTGAGGTTGATCTCGGTGACGATGGCGCCGCCTTTTTCGAGGGACTTCGGGTCGGTCGCGAAGCCGTGGTTTTGCGCGGTGATGGAGACCTTGCCGGTTTCGAGATTCTTGACGGGCTGGTTGCCGCCGCGGTGGCCGAACTTGAGCTTGAAGGTGGTGCCGCCGAGGGCGTGCGTGAGCATCTGGTGTCCGAGGCAGATGCCGAAGATCGGGAAGTGCGGGACGAGGCCGGTGACGGTCTTGTGGATGTAGGGGAGGGCGGCCGGATCGCCGGGGCCGTTGGAGAGGAATACGCCGTCGGGAGCGTGCTCCTTGATTTCCTCGGCGGTGGCGGTGGCGGGGAAAACCTTAACGTCGAAGCCGTGGTTGATGAGCTTGCGGAAGATGCTGTGCTTGGCGCCGAAATCGAAGGCGGCGACGGTGAAGCGTTTCGTCGGGGTGTTGGGCAGGCCGAGGGTGGTTCCGACGGGAACGTAAACGGTGTTGTGGTTGGCCGCGTCGGTGCCGCTCCAGATGTAGGGGGCTTTGCAAGTCGTGTCCTTGACATAGTCGCTGCCGGCCATGTCGTGCCAGGATTTGGCCTTGGCGACGGCGTCGGCATCGGAAAGCGCGAGGGTGGAGAGGCAGCACTTCAGCGAGCCGCTGACGCGAAGTTTTTTGGTGAGCGCGCGGGTGTCCACTTCGCTGATGCCGGGGATGCCGTATTTGGCGAGGTAGGCGTCGAGGGAGGACTGGCTGCGCCAGTTGCTGACGATGGGGGAGAGTTCGCGGACGACGAAGCCGCTGGCCTTCGGCGTGGTGGCCTCGGTGTCCTCGTCGTTGACGCCGTAGTTGCCGATCATCGGGGCGGTCATGGTGACGATCTGGCCGAAGTAGGACGGATCGGTGATGATCTCCTGGTAGCCGGTCATCGACGTGTTGAAGACGCATTCGCCCGAAATGGTGGCGGCGGCACCAAAGGCGCGGCCGTGGAACACGGAACCATCTTCGAGGGCGAGGACTGCGGGCTTGAACGTGGACATTAAAGCTGAACGAAAAGGCGTCGCCCCGTCTCTGCCAAGGGTTTTGTGGAGTTAGTTCGTGGCGTTTTGGCGACAGGCCGGGGGCACGTCTATCTAGAGCCACCGTTTGACAGGAGCAGCAGGGCACTTTAGCTCCCATCAAACCCTACGACATGGCTTACTCCGAAGATCGTTCCGCCTGGTTTGAAGGCCAGGGCCACTGGCAACACGTTCCCGAAAGCGACTGGAAGGACTGGGGCTGGCAGCTCAAGAACCGCCTGACGAAACTCGAAGACCTGGAGCGATATATGATGCTCACGCCCGATGAGCGCGCCGGTGTGCTGTTCGCGAGTCACAAGCTGGCGCTGGCGATCACCCCTTATTTTTTTAATCTGATCGACCGCGATGATCCCAACTGTCCCATCCGGTTGCAGATGATTCCTCGCGCGGGCGAGGCGCAGCTGCACTCGGAGGAGATGCTCGATTCGCTCGGGGAAGATGAACACTCGCCGGTGCCGGGACTGGTGCACCGCTATCCGGACCGCGTGCTGTTTCTCGTGACCGATCGGTGCGCGGCCTACTGTCGTTATTGCACGCGCAGCCGGCTGGTTTCCAACGCGCAGGACTACAACTTCCACCCCGAATACGAGCAAGGTCTGCGCTACATCGAGTCGCATCCGGAAATCCGTGATGTGCTGTTGTCGGGCGGCGATCCGCTGCTGCTTTCGGATCGCAAGCTCGACCACCTGCTCGGGCGTCTGCGGGCGATCAAGCATGTGGAGTTTATCCGCATCGGCTCGCGTATCCCGACCTTCCTGCCGCAACGCATTACGCCGGAGTTATGCGAGATTTTCAAGAAACACGGGCCGATCTGGATGAGCATCCACGTCAATCATCCGAAAGAGGCCACCGCCGAACTGCGCGACGCCTGCACGCGGTTGAGTTTTGCGGGCGTGCCGCTCGGCAACCAAAGCGTGCTCCTGAAGGGCGTGAACGATGACGCCGAAGTGATGCAGGCGCTCGTGCATCGCCTGCTGCGGATGCGCGTGCGGCCTTACTATCTTTACCAGATGGACCTCATCACGGGCGGGGCACACTTCAAAGTCGATGTGCGCAAGGGCATGGAGATCATTCAGGCGTTGCGCGGCCACACCACGGGTTATGCGGTGCCTCAATATGTGATCGATGCGCCGGGTGGTGGCGGCAAGGTGCCGATCAATCCCAACTACATCGAAAAGATCACCGACACCGAGGTGGTGTTCAAAAACTACGAGGGAAAGACCTTTAGGTATCCGCTGACGTCAACACTGATCGAGGCAACGGATGCCAAGCCGGTGAAGCTTCACGAGGAACTGCACGGCTGAGGTCGGGCGGCGGGAGATTGAGTTTATGGGTGAAGATTTATGATGCGTTACCCGTTGTTTATAATGATTTAAAATATCTTGAATAAAAACAGATAACTTTCTTTGAGCGTTTCGTGATCGGTCGCGTCTATCCCCGTGTAGTCAGTTTTATGTTTTGTAGTTCTTAGGTTTGCTTGGTGTCAGGTCACAGAAGCCGTCTCCCAAATGAGGCGGCTTTTGTATTTTCAGGGGTCGGGGCGTGTAAATAATACGAGTTAACCGCCTCATTTTCGGGCCGGTTGTGCGAATCGAAGTTTTGGGAGACAACATCCGGGCGGATTGGGCGTCTTAGAGTATGCTATGAAAACAACGCTTTTGGTAATGGTCGCGCTGCTGGCGGGGTCCGTTTCCGCCCATGCGCAAATTTACACTTCCGGGGCGGCGCAAGGCGCGGTCCTCGGCGGTGTCGCCGGTGCCATCATCGGCAACAACTCAGGCGGTCGTCATGCGGGCGAAGGGGCCATCATCGGCGCCGTCGCCGGAGCATTGATCGGCAATGCTGCTGATAACAGCCGTTCACGCACGGTTTATGTGCAGTCGGCTCCGGTCTGCACGCCGCCGCCCCAGCAAGTGGTCTATGTGCAAACGGCGGTTCCGCAGCAGCAGGTGGTCGTTTACCAGCAGGCGCCGCGGGTCGTCTATGTGCAGCAACCGCAGACGGTCGTTTATGTTGATGCGTGGGGGCGTCCGCTTTCCCCCTACGGCTACGGCCATCGTGACGGTTATGGCTACGGTTGGCGGCGATAAGAGGTCGGCGATCGATCCGCTTTTGGCGAGCCGCGTTCTCTTTTCGAGGGACGCGGCTTTTTTATTGGGAGGATGG
>JAHFTG010000226.1 GCA_023269455.1 Opitutaceae bacterium
GGTCTCGTAGGTGTAAGCGGCGACGCGAGCCATGACGCGAGGATGAAAACAGGGCAGGTCGGCAGCAAGCGCGGAGGCCAGAGTTTCGCGGAGGTGCGCGGGATCGTCGGCGCGGAAAACCCAGCCGGTCTCGCCGTCGGTGACGAGATCGCGCTGGCAGCCGACGCGGTCGCTCACGAGACACGGCACGCCGAGGTGCATGGCTTCGTTGACGGCGAGTCCCCATGTCTCGTAAAGGCCGCGTGAAGGGAGCGTGAAGATGTCGGCCATGAGGTAGCGTGAGGGCATCTCGCTTTGATTGGCGAAAGGCAGGAAGCGCACGGTCGCATCGGGGCGAGTCGCGGCGAACGCGAGGAGGGAGGAACGTTCTTCGCCTTCGCCCACGAAGACGAGGGCGGCGTTTGCCGTTTGGGCGGGCGACAAGGATAGGAATACGTCGAGAAGCGCACGCGGCTGTTTAGCGGGGACGAGTTTTCCGGCGAAGAGGACGATGCGTTTACCGTCAAGGCCGAGGGAGGTGCGCAGGCGGGCGGCTTCGGCGCGGGCGGCGGGCGTGGAGGTGAAGTGGTCGGCGTTGACGCAATGCGGGACGGCGAAGAGTTTTCGCTCGGGCACGCCGAAGGCGCGGAAGTAGTCGCGGTTGGCCTCACCTACGGTGGCGAAGGCGGCGAACTGGCGGTAGAGCAGAGAGAGCGGCAGGCGTTTGGTCCAGGGAAGTTGACCGCGCCCGAGGAGATGCGAGTCGCCGCGGAAAATCAGCGGCAGGCCGTGCAGTCGCGCCCAAAGAATCAGGCGGAGGTGGGTATAGTAGTTGTAGCCGAAAAGCAGCACGGCGTCGGGATGCCAAGCGGAGAGGCGGGCGGTCAGGCTGGAATTGCGCAAGCCCCCGAAGTGATCGGAGCCTGGCGAGCGAGCGGTGTTGGGGACGAATTCGTGCTCATAGCCGGACAGCAAGTCCACGTCCCATGAGAATGTTTTTCCGAACTGCGGATCGAGCGTTGGCTTCACGCCGGCGTCCCAGAGATAAAATACACGCAGGTTCAGATCGGTGTGCGCAGCGAGCCAGCGGAACCAAGGACTGTAATACTGGGTAGGGTGTGAGACCACGACGGCCAGGCGCGGCGAATGGGGATGCTCTGTCATGAGGTTTCCTCCTCGGGCCGCACCGAAGACGAGCGATATACGAATGGAATACAGGCCAGAATGATTGGGATAAGACTTTGGAAAATCGAAGTGACGAGCACGCTGGCGACCATTTCAAAGGATGCCGCCATGTTAAGAAACAGGGTGAAAACCAGAAATCCCTCCATCGAAAGCAACGGCTTGTAGGCGCTGAAATTTTCGACCCAGGCGATAAATAGGCCGAGCACGAACCCCAGGATGATAGATCCTGCGAACGGGCCAAAATTACCATAAGCCTCGGGCAGAAGCCCCCAGGCGATGTAGGTTCGATAGCTGGATATCATATCCTGGCGTCCGAAATGGACGTTGAGGAGAACCTGTCCTTCGTGGGAGCGTGGTTTTTCCGGCCAAAAGATGCGGGGAATCAGCAGAGGAGGGATCAATGTATAGGTCGCGCCATAGAGGAGGGGAATATTTTCGCGGTCCACCGCGTCGATGACGAAGAGGAGGTTCTGGAGGTTGTTAACCCGCGACAGGATGCTGTTGTCTTTCTTGAGGTTTCTTTTGCCGGTATTGTCATCGTTGGCGGTGATGACGGCGAGGCTGGCATCGGCCCACTCCAGGTAACGGGCGGGCATCGCGGACAACGGAATCGACGGGATGAAATCGTCGGTGGCCATCCAGTAGCGGTTGCGCATCTCAAATTTGCCGAGGTTCAGGAATCCCAGAATGAGGATCACCAGGGTGATGAATTTCCACGGGATGCGCTTTGACCCCCAGAAAAGACCGATGAAAACGGTGGCCACAAAACTGGTGGAGGCCGACAGCAGGAGAGCGGAGGCCGAAATAAAACAATTGAAAATAAAAAGCCCCCAGAAAACCACCGAACTGCGAGCGGGGATTTCCCCTGAGCCGATCCCCAGCGCGATCACAAAAAATCCACACATGCCGGCGGCTGAAACGAGACCGTTTACGAGCGAATCACTGCCACTTGGCAAAATCCGGGTGAAGGTATCCAGCAAGGACAGGCTTTGCAGGAGGTAGTAGAGAGTGGTGAACGTGATCAGGCCGTAACCAATTTTACGCAATCCCCTGCCGCCGCCTTTCGCCATGATATGCAGGGTATAGGCCCTGGGTGGGGACGGTTTCATCGTCCGCATGCCGAAACGCCATCCTCCACCCAATGCCAGCATGAAGACCAATACCTCAACGCCGGCCTGAAGCAGGTAAGAACTGGGATAGGCCACCACCAACTCGTCGTTCGCGAGGATCGGCATGGCGTAAGCGAAGAGATGCTGGATCGCGATCATCGGCAGCAATGGCAGGCCGATTCCTTGCTTAGCCCATAGGGATAATACAATGCAGGTTCCGGCACCCATAAGCGCGAATCCGATGGTTCCGATGGAGTGGCTGAAGGCCAAATAAAGAGTCAGCAGCGCGATGATGCCGGTAAGAGGAATGAGGGATTGGTTGATGAGCTTGCTAACACCCGGGGCCAAATCGGCCATCAGGGTGTAGCGGTCTATGCCGCGTATTTGGGGCGAACTCATGGTGTGGCGTAGTCTTTCGAATTCGTGCGACGACCCACGCGCCATCGCAACGCTGGTTTCTCTATGCACGTATATGAAATCCATGCTGCTCCGATTGCGCCGAGCCAAGGCAAGACGATGTTGCCTTCAGCCAACCATCCCGAGGGGCTTAAAAAAACCTGCTGCCATAAATAAAGGCTGTAGGAAAGCGCCCCGAGCCAGGGCAGTATGCCCTTTTCCAACAGTCCTGCGGCCACTGGAGGGCTTCGATGATGCAGCCATGCAATGATCCAGGCTGCGGCCAAGGCATCCAAAGTAAACCCTGCCACGACGGGAAAGCCGCGCACCAGCTCTCCCATCAAAGGAGACAGCCCCAACGCCCATGTGAAGCCGGTGATAGCCCCTGCCGTTCCATGGCGGATGAGCCCGGCGCGAATTTTTTCATTTTGCACGAGGAGTGCCGCCAGACAGCCTATCATCAGACTGTCGATTGCGGTGTGAAACATCATGCCGAGATGGCCACGTTGCCCCGGCATAAGGAAATACGTGGCGACACGGGCCAGCGGACACCAGACGATGAGCGCCAGCGCGGCCCAGCCGGCGCGGCGCGTGCCGAGCCCTATCAGCAAGCCGGGCCAGAACAGATAGAACTGTTGCTCCAAGGCCAGTGTCCATAAATGCCCAAGGGTCCATTCGCCAGAAGCGGGTGCCGTGATCCAGAGCCACGCATAGTTCCATGTATGGGTCGCCGCCGCCAGTGCGGCGGACGGAGTGACTCCGAACGAGTGCCAGATTTGCAGCACCAAGATTGCGGCAAGGAACACATAAAACGCCGGCAGGATACGGACCGCGCGTCGGCGGTAAAAGGCCAGCAAACTAATCCGACCCGTCCGCGCCCGTTCATCCAGTAGCAGCGAAGTAATGAGGTAACCGCTCAACACGAAAAATAGCCGCACGCCAAAACTCGCGTTGGCAAATGCCCCCAACCAACGGTGGGCTTCGACTGAGAAAGGCTGGTAGTTTGCCGCCGTATGACCGGCGAGCACCATGAGCACCGCAATCCCGCGCAAACCATCGAATGCGGACACATGTTTCATGAGGGGAGAGCGCCGCTCATGCAGAGGGTTTGGCCAGGACTTTGATGTCCCAGACGACGTCCGGTGATCCTGCGACGGCGAGGCTTTTCAGCACAGTGGTCTTCCGTCCCATGCGGCGCCAGATCGCCTCATGGTTGCCCCAGCGGTAAAGTGATACGACCAGCACTCCGCCGGGCGCGAGGGCGGGCAGGAAAGCCTCGACGGTCGCGCCTGGATCGCGCGCGTAGCCGATCACTTCGTTGAACACGATCACATCCCATGTTTCGGCCGGCCGCCATGTTTCAAAGTCGCCGTGCTCGAAACGTGCGCCGTGCGGAGCGATTTTTTTGGCTCGGGCGAGGCCTTCGGACGACAGGTCCACGCCGAGGTAGCCGCCCATCTCGCCGAGAGCGAACAGGCTGGCGAGGCGACCGCTGCCGCAGCCGATATCCAGCACGCGCGGGCCCTGCACGCCGTGGGCGCGGATCAGGCCTGTGAGCGTCGTGTAGCGAGGCGTCTCGCGCATATCGAAAAAATGGTCCCACGATCCGCTGGAGTATTCCTTGTCGAGCGCTTCCTCGGGCACCGG
>JAHFTG010000227.1 GCA_023269455.1 Opitutaceae bacterium
AATGCGGGGCGGTGAGTTGAAGTCGGAGTTTTATCTGCCGGAGGCGGTCTCGCAGCAGATCGCGGCGGGCGAGGCGGCGGTGCGGGTGTTGCCGACGACGGCGAGCTGGTTTGGCGTGACGTATCGCGAGGACAAACCGCGCGTGCAGGCGGCGCTCGCGGGGTTGGTTGAAAACGGAGAATATCCTGCGCAACTTTTTCCAACTCCATGAAATTTACCCGCGCAGACGCCGATGTTTTTTTGCCTCAGGGTGATGAGCTTGCCGCCGCCGCGCTCGCGCGGGTGACGCATCTGTGTGTCGCGGCGCATCAGGACGACATCGAGATCATGGCGCATGCCGGGATCACCGATTGCCTGGATCTGCCGGGCAAGGCGTTTGGCGGCGTGGTGGTGACGAATGGCGCCGGTTCACCACGCACGGGGGCATTTCTGAAATTTACGGATGACGAAATGCTGGCGGTGCGTCGCGACGAGCAGCGCAAGGCGGCGAAGCTCGGGCATTACGCGATCCAGCTCCAGCTCGCGCATCCGAGCGCGGACGTGAAGGCGATCAATCATGCCGGGGTGCGCGCCGATCTTCTGGCGATTTTTGCGGGATGCGCGCCGGAGGTCGTCTATCTGCACCAGCCGACCGACAAGCACGACACGCATGTGGCGGTTTTCCTGCGCTGCCTGGAGGCGTTGCGGACGTTGCCGCCGGAACAGCGTCCGCGCCGCGTGCTGGGCTGCGAAGTGTGGCGCGATCTCGACTGGCTGGTCGATGCGGACAAGGTCGCGCTCGACGCGGGGCGTCATCCGAAACTCGGAGAGGAGTTGTTGAAGGTGTTCGATTCCCAGATCAGCGGCGGCAAACGCTACGATCTCGCCGTGCCGGGCCGCCGGTTGGCGCATGCGACCTTCAACACATCCCACGCCACTGATCGCATGGCAGGCATCACGTGGACGATGGATCTCACGCCGCTGGTGGCGGACGCGGCGCTGGACGTGGAGGCTTATGCTTTGGGCTATATTGATCGGCTCAGGGCAGACGTCGCGGCGCGTATCGGGAGGTTTAGGTGAAGCGGTGGCGATTGGCTGCGAGGTTGCGTCGGGTTGGGCATGGGGTAGGCTCTGCTTTCTTAATTTTCCATGTCCGCACTGTCGTCTGAACTGATCATCATTTTTCTTTTGTTGTTGGGTAACGGGGTGCTGGCCATGGCCGAGATCGCGGTGATCTCGGCGCGCAAGGCCCGGCTCAAGCAACTCGCCGATAATGGCAACGCCAGCGCCAAGCGCGCGCTCGAAACGGCCAACGAACCGGCCCGGTTTCTTTCGACCGTGCAGGTGGGCATCACGTTGGTCGGCGTGCTCGCGGGCGCGTTTGGCGGGGCGAATATCGCGGACACGCTGGCAGTGTGGGTGGGCAACTTTGCGGTGCTGGCGCCGTATGCGCGGCCGATCGGATTTGGCGTGGTCGTGGTGGCCATCACGCTGGCCTCGGTCGTGATCGGCGAACTGGTGCCAAAGCGGATCGGCCTGCATTGGCCGGAGCGGATCGCGATGTTGCTGACGGGGCCGATTCACGGGTTGTCGCGGTTGGTCGCGCCGCTCGTCAATTTGCTGACGGGGCTCACGAATCTGGTGCTGAAGCCGTTTGGGCTGGCGGAGCGCCCGAAGGATGCGCCGGTCTCGGATGAGGAGGTCAACATCATGATCGCGGAGGGCTTGCACGCGGGCGTGTTTAACCAGGCGGAGACGGAAATGGTCGCGGGCGTGCTGGAGTTGGACAAGCTGGAGATCACGGCCTTGATGACGCCGCGGCCGAAGATCACGTTTCTCAATATCGACGACCCGGAGGAGACCAACTGGCGCAAGATCATCACGAGCGGGCATTCGCATTTTCCCGTTTATCAGGGCAATCGCGATCAGGTCGTGGGCATGGTTTCAGTGAAATCGATCTGGGCGAACTCGGCTTTCGGGCTGACGACGCATCTCAAGAATCTGCTCGTGCCGCCGGTGGTCGTGCCGGAGGCGATGATGGCGATCGCGCTGCTCGAACAGTTCAAAAAGTCAGGCCAGCACATCGCGCTGGTGAGTGATGAATTCGGATCGATTCAGGGACTCATCACGCTGATGGATGTGCTGGAGGCGATCGTGGGCGACATCCCGCAGCGCGGGCAGCAGAGCGCGCCCGAGGCGCGTCAGCGCGAGGATGGTTCGTGGTTGATCGATGCGACGCTTTCGACGGCGGAGCTGAAGCAGATGCTCAAGCTCGCGGAGCTGCCGCACGAGGGGAAGGTGGACTTCCAGACGCTGGGCGGATTCGTGATGACGCACTTCGGGCGCATCCCGCGCGCGGGGGATTATTTTGACCTGAGCGGCTGGCGGTTCGAGGTGGTGGACATGGATCGCCACCGCGTGGACAAGGTGCTGCTGGGGAAAACGCCGGTGACGGCAGCGGCAGGAGTGGGCGTGGCTAAAACGGCGTAAGGAGCGGATTTTTAACGCAAAGACGCGAAGGACGGAGAAGGACTCAGTCCGCCGAGTTTTGCGCCCTTCTGATGGTCCCTTGGCGTCTTTGCGTTAAACAATCTTGGGGTCTTGGGCCTGCCGTAGCCTTATCGGAAGTCCACGAGCTCGACGTCGAAGACGAGGGTGGCGCGGGGCGGGATGGTGCCGCGGATGCCTTTTTCGCCGTAGGCCAGCCAGAAGGGGACGATGAGGGTGCGTTTTTCGCCTTTGTGCATGGCGAGGAGGGCTTCGTCCCAGCCGGCGATCACGCGGTTCTCGCCGACCACGAAGTTAAACGGGCCGCCGTGGTCGGCGGAGGCGTCGAACTTCGTTTCGCCTTCTAGGAGGCGGCCGGTGTAGTTGACGGTTACCAGTTGATCGCGCTTGGGGGTGTCCAGGCCGGTGCCGGGGACGCGGACGAGGGTGCGCAGACCGCTGGCGGTCTCGTGGGCGCCCGGGTAGTTTTTGGCGATGAGCGCGAGGTCGGCGGCGGGGAGTTGATAGGCGTTTTCGGCCATCGCTTCACGCATGGCGACGCTGATGGGCGCGCCGGGGTTCTTGCGGGCGAGCATGCCGGAGCGCACGACAATCGCGATGGTGAGGAGGACGACTCCCAGAAACAAGAGGACGAAGAAGGAGCGCATGGGAAAACGGGGTCTGCGAGGCGGGCGGCGAGGAGAAGCGGGCCGACGTGCGCAGGCAGGAGGACGTTATCCGCCTGCCGTGCGTGGCCGGCGGGCGCGGTTCAGGCCGGGAGGAACGAGCAGATGTATTCGCAGAGGGCACCGGTCACTTCGATGGTGAAACCGGATTTGCCGGGGACGTCGAAATGGGTGCCGGCGGCGTAGGTTTGCACGGTGGTCTGGCCGTCGAGGGTGACGTTGCAGGAGCCGGCGACGATTTCCATGCGCTCGGCGGCGTCGGTGCCGAAGTGGTAGGAGCCGGGATAGATGAGCCCGAGGGTTTTTTTGGCGCCGTCGGCGAAGAGCACCGAATGGCTGACGACTTTGCCGTCAAAATAGACATTGGCCTTGGTCACGACCGTGACGCCGGTGAACTGGGTTGGGAGGCTGGACATGGCGTAGAAATGAAGGGGCGGTCCGAATGGAAGCAAGCCGCGGGGTGCGGACGCGCTAAAAACTTTTCAGGCCGGACTGGGGCGGGACGAGCGCGCTTACGGGATGCGGAGCTTGGTGCCGAGGGTAAGGGCGTTGGGGTTGCGGATGACGTCTTTGTTGGCGTCGAGGATTTCTTTCCAGCGGCTGGCGCTGCCGTAGGTGCGCTTGGCGATGCCCGACAGCGTGTCGCCGTTGGTGACAACGTAGATGCGCGGTTGCGCGGCGACCGCGGCCGACGCAGGTGCTTCGGTTTTCGCGGGGGCTACCGTGGCGGCGGACGGGGCGGCGGCGGGCGGTGGAGTCGCGGGGAGGGAAACGAAGGGTGTTTCCATGGTGATCGCGGTGGGGGCGATCACGCCTGGGCGGTTGGGGGCGGTGGTGGCGCTGCCGGATAGGGCGTGGCGGGTTTTGAGCTGGAGGTTTTCGTTGGCGTTGTCGGCGGACTGGGCCTGCGTCCGGCGGAGTTGTTCGCGGACGGCAGCGAGGTCGTTGCCGGAGGCGTCGGCGGTCTGGCGGGCGGTGGCGAGGTCTTTGACGGCTTGATCGAGGGCGGCGGAGCGTTCGGCGGCGGCACGCTGGGTGTCGGCGAGCTGGCTGCGGAGGCTGGCAACTTGCGCCGAGGAGGCGGTGGCGGTCTCGGCCTGGGGGCGGAGGGCGGCGAGTTCCTTGTTGGCGGCGTCGAGCTTATCGGCGGTAGCGGCG
>JAHFTG010000228.1 GCA_023269455.1 Opitutaceae bacterium
CAACGGCGCCCATTTCAACATGTCGCTCTACGATCCGAAGACCGGCAAAAACCTCTTCCACTGCGACCCCAAGGACGACCCTCGCGGCCTCGGCCTCACCCACACCGCCTACGCGTTCATCGCCGGCATCCTCCGCCACGGCCCCGCCCTCTGCGCCGCCTTCGCCCCCACCGTCAACAGCTACAAGCGCCTCGTCCGCCGCGGCCTCATGAGCTACTACTCCTGGGCACCCGTCTTCAACAGCTTCGGCACCAATAATCGCACCAACTCCATCCGCGTCCCCATGGGCGGTGGCCGCTGCGAAAGCCGCAACGCCGACTCCTCCTGCAACCCCTACCTCGCCGCCACCCTCGCCCTCGCCGCCGGCCTCGAAGGCATCCGCGAAAACCTCAACCCGGGCTCCCCGCAGGAAGACAACCTCTACGAACTCACCGACGACCAGCTCCGCTCACGCGGCATCAGTTACCTCCCGCAGACCCTGCAGGAAGCGGTCGCCGCCTTCGCCGCCGATCCCTTCATCACCAAGACCCTCGGCCAAGGCCTCCGCGACGAGTTCATCACCTACAAATCCGAGGAATGGCGCCAATACCACCAACAGGTCAGCCAGTGGGAAATCGACAAATACGCCCGCATGTTCTGATGCCAACCCAGCCGAGAGCTAAGAGCCCAGAGTCTGGAGCCAGAAAATCACGATTCCCGTTTCCACGGTTTTCCGCCTTCCTGCTCTCCGCTCTAGCCTCTTAGCTCTCAGCCTCCGCTCTTACACCGCCCACACCATGCCCCGCCCCCCCTCCGACAAAGTCGTCCGCTTCAGCGTCTCGCTCCCCGAGAGCCTCCTCGACGAACTCGACACGATGGTGGACCGCCGTGGCTACAACAGCCGCTCCCACGCCGTCGCCGCCCTGGCCCGCGAAGGCTTGGTGGACTTCGCCAGCCAGCTCGGCACCGAGTCCGTCGCCGGCACCATCAGCCTCGTTTACGATTACACGAAAAAAGGCCTGCAAGCCCGCCTCGCCGCCATCCAGCACAAATATTTTCTCTTGGTTGTCTCCAGCATGCACGTCCACCTGGAGCACCACAACTACCTCGAAGTCCTCCTCGTGCAGGGCAAGGCCAGCGAACTCCAAAAGCTCACCAACGAACTCGTCACCTGCCGCGGCGTAAAAAACGGCAAGCTCAACCTCACCGCCACCTCGATCCCCCCGCTGCTATAATCTGGTTATCCTGCTCACGCGCTCGCCCCGCTCGCGCCCATCGGCCCTCGGGGCACACCCGTCTTTAACGGAGACCGGACCTCTCGGTCCTGCGCACTCTTTGATTTTATCAACTTCCTCCCGGCGGCTGGCATTGATCTTGCAGTAACACGTTTCAACCATTTCGTAACACTTTTTATTCATCGTCCGCCATGCCATTCGCAATTCCTCCGGCCCCCACCGGCACCTCATCCGACACTCCGCGACCCGCCGGCCTGCCACCCGCGCCCCCTGTCGCCATCCCTGCAGACCGCCTCCTCCATGAAGAAACCTTGCCCGGCGGCGCCGCATGGTCCGCCACCGTCAAACGCGGCCAGTCCCTCCGCCTCACTGCGCTCGAAGCCGGGGCCAACGTCTCCTTGATCTGCTTCAACCGGCACAATCCCGTGGACCGCTACAACATGGCCGACACCCTCAAGGGCCAGCATACCTCCAAACTCACCACCGGTTACATCCTCGTCTCCGACATGGGCCGCGCGATGTTCTCCGTCACCGGCGACACCCTCGGCTGGCACGACCCCCTCGGCGGCCACGACACCGCCGCCATCGTCCACAAAAAATGGGGCGAGAAAAACTACCAGACCGCCCGCAACGACTGGCACCGCAACAGCCACGATCACTTCCTAATCGAACTCGCCAAATACGGCCTCAACGCCCGCGACCTCGTCGCCAACGTTAACTTCTTCAGCAAGGTCTCCGCCGACGCCGACGGCCGCCTTCACTTCCACCCTGACCACGCCAAGGCCGGAGACTTCATCGACCTCCGCGCCGAGATGGACCTCTTCGTGATCCTCACGACTTGTCACCACCCGCTCGATACCGCGCCCGCCTACAACCCGAAGCCCGTGCAACTCCAGCTCTGGCGTTCGCCCCCCGCCGCAGTTGACGACTACTGCCGCACCTACCGTCCCGAAAACGAGCGCGCCTTCTACAACTCGGAAATCCTCTACCGCTGAGCCATGAGCACCCTCATCTACACCGAAAGTCCCCTCGCTCCCGCCGACGCGATCCACCGCCACGTCATCCCCGCCGGCGACTTCTGGATGCACGAAATCAAACGCGGCCAAACCCTCCGCATCGTCGACCTGGAAGGCAACCAGGCCGCCGATACACTTTTCTACAACGCCGCCGATTTCCGCGAACGCTACAGCGCGCAAGACACCATCCGCGAACAAGGCGCCATCTACCTCACCACCGGCACCAAGCTCCTCTCCAACGAGTGCAATGTTCTCGCCGTGATCACCGCCGACACCTGCGGCCGCCACGACACCCTCGGCGGCGCCTGCGCCTGCGAAAGCAACGCCGTCCGCTACGGTCATGCCACGAAACACATGCACTCATGCCGCCAGAGTTTTCTCCTGGGACTCGCCACCTGGCCCAACGCCTCCTTCGACCTCAACAAACGCGACATCCCCGCGAACATTAACTTCTTCATGAACGTCCCCGTGACGCCCGAAGGCGGCCTCAAGTTCGAAGACGGCGTCAGCGCCGGCGGCAAGTATGTCGAGATGCGCGCCGAGATGGACCTCGTCTGCCTCATCTCAAACTGCCCCCAGCTCAACAATCCCTGCAACGGCTACAACCCGACCCCCGTCGAAGCCCTGATCTGGAATTCATAAAGCATCCAATAGGGAACTCAGGAAATCAGGAACAATTCCTCCGATCCCTTCTGTTTCCTGAGTTCCCCATAAAATTTCCGTTTCTGCGTCCCATGTTTTCAAAAGTCCTCATCGCCAACCGCGGAGCCATCGCCTGCCGCGTCATCCGCACGCTCCGTAAAATGGGCATCGCCAGCGTCGCCGTCTATTCCGACGCCGACCGTCACAGCCTCCACGTCTCCCAAGCCGACGAAGCCATCCACATCGGCCCGTCCCCCGCCGCCCAGTCCTACCTCGACGCCGATAAAATCCTCGCCGCCGCGAAATCCACCGGCGCCCAGGCCATCCATCCCGGCTACGGCTTCCTCTCCGAAAACGCCGCCTTCGTCGAAGCCTGCGCCGCCGCCGGCATCGCCTTCATCGGCCCCGGTGCCGCCCAGATGCGCCAACTCGGCCCCAAGCACTCCGCCCGCGCCCTCGCCAAATCCCACGGCGTCCCCCTCCTCCCCGGCACCGACCTCCTCCCCGATCTCGAAACCGCCCAACACGAAGCCGCCCGCATCGGCTACCCCGTCATGCTCAAGAGCACCGGCGGCGGCGGCGGCATCGGCATGTCCCTCATTCGCAAACCCGCCGAGCTCGCCCCCGCCTTCGAGTCCGTCGTCCGCCTCGCCAAGAATAATTTCAAGGACGGCGGCGTCTTCCTCGAAAAATTCGTCGAACACGCCCGCCACATCGAAGTCCAGATCCTCGGCGACTCCCACGGCCACGTCGTCGCCCTCGGCGAACGCGACTGCTCCGTCCAGCGCCGCAACCAAAAGGTCGTCGAAGAAACCCCCGCGCCCGGCCTCACCCCCGCCCAACGCGCCGAACTCCTCTCCTGCGCCGCCCGTCTCGGCACCGCCGCCGGCTACACCAACGCCGGCACCGTCGAATTCGTTTACGACAACGCCACCGGCCATTTCTACTTCCTCGAAGTCAACACCCGCCTCCAGGTCGAACACGGTGTCACCGAGGAAGTCACCGGCGTTGACCTCGTCGAATGGATGATCCGCTCCGCCGCCGGCGAACTCGACCTCCGCACCTACACGCCCGCCGCCACCGGTGCCTCCATCCAGGTCCGCCTCTACGCCGAAGACGCCGGTAAAAACTTCCAACCCGCCGCCGGCACCCTCACCGACGTCCACTTCCCCACCTCCGCCCGCATCGAAACCTGGGTCGAAACCGGCAGCGAAGTCTCCGCCTTCTACGACCCGATGATCGCCAAGATCATCGTCCGCGGCACCGACCGCGCCGACGCCCTCGCCCGCCTCGACGCCGCCCTCGCCGACACCCGCGTTTACGGACTCGAGAACAACCTACCCTACCTCCGCCAGATCATCGCCAGCCCCGGCTTCCTCATCGGCGGTGTCACCACCAAATACCTCGCCGGACTCCCCTTCGTTCCGTCCACC
>JAHFTG010000229.1 GCA_023269455.1 Opitutaceae bacterium
CCAGCGTCCGCGTAACGATCACGCTTCGCGCGGCAGCTCCCATTCCACGCACTCAACGCATTCTGCGCAACCGGCTCGCCCCGCGAAGCCCGAGCGGCCCGTGATCGACCAGTCATTCGACGGCCCGGCGCGTGCGGCGATCAAGCCGGTTTCCGCCGTGGTGATCCCTCCGCAAGACAACGCGTTTTCGAAGCTCGGGCTCAACGACGCACTCTCGTTTGGCGTGGCCGAGATGGGCTACGCCGAGCCCACGCCGATCCAGGCGCAGGCGATCCCCGTTATCCTCGCCGGCAAAGACGTGATCGGCTCCGCCCAGACGGGCACGGGCAAGACTGCGGCCTTTGCGTTGCCGATCATCCACAAGCTCGGCGCGCACGGCAAAATGCGCATCCTCGTCCTCGAACCCACGCGCGAACTCGCGTTGCAGGTCGAAGAGGCCTTCCAAAAGTTTTCCAAATACACCGACATCACCACGACGGTCGTTTACGGCGGCGTCGGCTACGGCAAACAGCGCGACGATCTCAAGCGCGGGATCGACGTCCTCGCGGCCACGCCGGGCCGTCTGCTCGATCACATCGAGCAAGGCGACGTGAAGCTCGGCGACATCGAGGTGCTCGTGCTCGACGAGGTGGACCGCATGCTCGACATGGGCTTCCTGCCCGACGTGAAGCGCATCATCCAGAAATGCCCGCAGGCGCGCCAGACGCTGTTCTTCAGCGCGACGATGCCGCCCGAGCTGGCGCAGCTTTCGACCTGGGCGCTGCGCGAGCCCGTTGAAATTAAAATCGGCCAGCGCCGCTCCGCCGCCGAGACGGTGGCGCACGCGTTTTATCCGGTCGTGGCGAAGCAGAAGTTCGATCTCCTCATCGAGCTGCTCAAGCGCACCGAGTTTAAGAGCCTGATCATTTTCACGCGCACCAAGATGGGCGCCGACCGCATCGCCCACCGACTCGAAGCCGAGAAGCACACCGTCGGCGTGATCCACTCCGACCGCAGCCAGCGCGAGCGCGTCGAGGCGCTCCAGGGTTTCAAAGACGGCAAGTTTGAGGTGCTCGTCGCCACCGACATCGCCGCGCGCGGTCTCGACATCGCCGGCGTGTCACACGTCATCAACTACGACGTGCCCGAGAATCCCGAGGACTACGTCCACCGCATCGGCCGCACCGGTCGCGCCCAGACCAGCGGTGACGCCTTCACCCTTGTGACCGAGGAAGACGTGCGCGACGCCCGCTCCATCGAGCGTTTCATCGGCGCGCCCATCGAGCGCAAGAAGCTCGACGGTTTTCCTTACGTTTACTCGGCGCTCTTCGACGAGAAGGCGCTCGCCGAAGCCGCCGCGCCCGCGCCGCCCAAGAGCCGCCTCATGCGTGGCACGCGACGCTAGGCATCGCGACAATCAAACACGAAAAAGGCCGGACGAGATAATCGTCCGGCCTTTTTCGTAATTAAAATTTCTGCGTCAGGCTTTGTCTTCGACGAGGCCTTTGAAGGCGAGGGCGGCGACCGCGCCGCCCGCCAGATCAGCTCCGAGATAGATCCAGAACTGGCGCAGGTTTTCAAAACCCATGGTGAAAACGCCCAAACCGACGGCGGGATTGAAGGCTCCGCCGGAAATGCCGCCGACGGCCACGGCGCCCGTCATCACCGTGAAGCCGATGGCCAGGCCGTAGAAGGAGTTGCCCGCCGTGCCTTTGGTGGTGGCGGTCTGAAGCACGACCCACGCGAGGGCGAAGGTGAAGAGGAACTCGACGACGAGCGAAGCGCGCACGCCATGCACCGCGGCGGTCGCGTGGCCCTGAAGTTTAACGACCAGAAGTGCGGCGACCAAGCCTGCCGCGAATTGGGCGATCCAGTAGGGGACGACGTCCTTGGCCGGGCATTTGCCGCGCAGCCAGACGGCGAGCGTGACCGCCGGGTTGAAGTGTCCGCCGGAGATATGGCCGCCGGCGAAAATCATCACCATGAGCGAGGCGCCGATGGCGAGCGGGGCAAGCACGCTGCCGCTGTGGACGGCCATGCCGACCGTGAAAACGAGGAAGAAAGTTCCGATGAACTCGACGATGTATTTTTTCATGAAGGTGGAAGGGCTTTGAGATGAATGATTCCCGTTTGCTTGGCAACGCCTGGCTGCACGCGTGACATTTTGGTGACAGGATAATTTGGATTTGATTATATTCCTTTATAGGAATGTATTTGGCGGATGGAGCTCGTGCAAATCTACCAATGCCTGTGTGACGTCACGCGGTTGCGGTTGCTCAATTTGCTGGGGCAGGGGCCGCTGTGCGTATGCCATTTTCAGACGGTGCTGAAAGAGCCGCAGGTCAAAATATCCAAGCACCTCGGCTACCTGAAGGCGCGCGGCTTGGTGGAAGCGAAGCGAGAGGGTAACTGGATGATCTATCAACTGGTCTCCAAGGCTTCACCCGAACTGAAGGCCAATCTCGCCTGCCTTCAGGACTGCGTGCGCGAACAGGCGATTTTTAAAGCCGATCTCGCCCGCCTGCGTAAGGCCGATCTCTCGTGCAGCCCGATCAAGGCCGATGGCCAGCCTGTGCCGCGCGGGCGCCGGTGCTGCTAACCAGACTCTCTATTTTATGAACATTCCAGAAACTGAATCCACCTGCGGCTGTGCCGCTCCCGTCAACGAAGTCCCGGCGCTGACGATTTCTGTTTTCCGCGCCGCGCTGGCGGCGGCTCCGGCGCTGCCGTTGACGGTGATCTGGCCGGATGGCGAACCGATCGAGGCGCATTTCCATGTGACCGAAGTGGGGCGCGTGCAGAAGGACTTTGTCGATTGCGGCGGCACGGTGCGCCGCTTGGTCACGTGCTTGCTGCAGACGTGGGTGGGCGACGATCTCGATCACCGCATCACCGCCGAAAAACTGTTGAAGGCGTTCGACTATGCCGCGCCGGTGCTGGGCGGCGAAGATCTGCCGGTGGAGCTCGAATACGAGGCGTGCAACGTCGTTCAGCTCAAGGTTGTCTCGGTCACGGCGGAGGCGGAGCGGTTGGTCATCCAACTCGCCTCGAAGCATACCGATTGTCTCGCAAAGGAGCTCTGCGTGCCTGCGTCGAAGGGCGCGGCGGCTGGCGGCTGCTGTTGATTTTCCATCTATGAAAACTGAAAAACCCACCATTCTCGTTCTCTGCACGGGCAACTCGTGCCGCAGCCATCTCGCGGAAGGCCTGCTTCGCGCCGCCGCCGGCGATTTATTCAATGTCGTAAGCGCCGGCTCAAAACCGGCCGGTTATGTTCATCCCATGGCCATCGCGGTGATGAAGGAGATCGGCATCGACATCTCTGCGCACACCTCGAAACACATGAACGAGTTTATCGACAAGCAGGTCGAGACGGTCATCACGGTGTGCGGCAACGCCGACCAGGCGTGCCCCATTTTTCCAGGGCAGGTGAACCGTCATCACTGGCCGTTTGAAGATCCGGCACACGCGACCGGCACGGACGAGGAAAAGCTGGCGATGTTCCGCCGGGTGCGGAACGAAATCCGCCGGACTTTCACGGCCTATGCCGATGGTCGCCGCGACCAAATCAAGAGCACGTCGAAGGCGGCGGCATGAGCGCAAACGCGTCACTGGCCGGGCGGCTGTCGTTTCTGGATCGCTGGCTGACGGCATGGATTTTTCTGGCGATGGCGGCAGGCGTCGCGCTCGGACGGTTTGTGCCGTCGTTTGCGGAAACCCTCACGTCGTGGAGCGTCGGCACAACGTCGATCCCGATCGCGAGCGGGCTGATTTTGATGATGTATCCGCCGCTGGCCAAGGTGCGCTACGAGGAGCTGCCGGATGTGTTTCGTGACAAGAAGGTGCTTACGCTTTCGCTGGTGCAGAACTGGCTCGTCGGGCCGGTGCTGATGTTTGCGTTGGCGGCGATTTTTTTGCGTGACCGGCCGGAGTATTTCGCCGGGCTGGTGCTGGTGGGCATCGCGCGGTGCATCGCGATGGTGATTGTTTGGAACGATCTGGCGGGCGGGAGTCGGGAGTATTGCGCGGGACTGGTGGCGGCGAACGCGTTGTTTCAGGTGTTCGCGTTCGCGCCGCTGGCGTGGCTGTTTTTGAAGGTGCTGCCGCCGCTGGTGGGCGTGAATCTCGGCGCGCTCGACCTGTCGGCAATCACCATCGGCAGCATCGCGTGGAGCGTGTTTGTTTACCTGGGGATTCCGTTTATCGCCGGATGGCTCACGCGGGTGGTGTTGCGGCGTGGTTCGGCGGAGCGGGTGGCCTGGTTTGACGGGAAATTTCTACCGGCGATCAGCCCGGTGACGTTGGGC
>JAHFTG010000230.1 GCA_023269455.1 Opitutaceae bacterium
CGGATCGCGCCGCGCTCGGCCGCCGCCCAGCGCAGGTAGGTTTCCTGCACGATGTCTTCGGCGTCGGACACCGAGCCGAGGAACTGGTAGGCGACGGCGAGCAGGTGCCGGCGGTGCGGCTCGAAACCAGCGGCGGCATCGGGCGGGGCGAGGGAGCGTGAACGATCAGAACACATCAGGGCTTGGCAACGGGATGGACCGCGCGGAAGGCGATGGCCAGCCGGTTCCAGGTGTTGATGACGCCGATGGCGAGGGTGAGGTTGACGAGTTCGGACTCGGAGAACTGGGCGCGGGCGGCGGCATACACGTCGTCGGGGGCGTGGGAGGTGGCGACGAGAGTGATGGCCTCGGTCCAGGCGAGGGCGGCGCGTTCGCGCTCGGTGTAGAGCGGGGATTCGCGCCACGCGGCGAGGAGGTGGAGGCGCGGCTCGGTTTCGCCCATCGCGCGGGCCTCGCGCGTGTGCAGTTCGAGGCAGTAGGCGCAGCCGTTGAGCTGGGAGGCGCGGATTTTGACGAGTTCGGTCAGAGCGGGGTCGAGGCCGCTTTGGTGCGAGTAGTGGGAGAGCGCGAGCATGGCCTTGATGGCATCGGGCGCGGCTTTGTTGTAATCGAATCGTGGTGTCATAGGAGTGGCCCGAAGGGCGGGCGCATATCCTTGGACGAGATGGCGCGGAGGAATGTGACATGGGCGCGGTTGATGGTGGTGCGGCGGCTTCGGGCGGTGGCAGGTTTTCGGTCTCGTCTTTGGGTTTCGCCCGCGCATCCCTTTGCCCATGAGCAACCGTGTCACGGATGAGCAAGTCGCAACGTTATCGGCGTGTATTTTCCAGGGGCGTAAAATCGAGGCGATCAAACTCTATCGCGGGATGACCGGTCTTGGTCTCAAGGAGGCCAAGGATGCGGTCGAGGAACTGGAGAAGTCCCTTCGCGCGTCGTCGCCGGATAAGTTTACCGCCGCGCCCCAAGGCAAGGGCTGCCTGGGTATCATCGTCGTCGGTTTTGCATGCACGGGGCTGCTGACGTATTGGCTGGCGTAGGGTCGCGTCCAATCCGACGGCACACTTCCTGCCTCCACGCAGGCATGGAAGCCAATGATGTCCGCTTAGTCGTCCCTGCTGCTGAAGCCGGGCGCGATCCGTGGGTCGGGCTGCGGCGCTACACGGCGGCGCGCATCGCGCTGGGGCGCACGGGGGGGAGCCAGCGCACCGGGTCGGTGCTCGATTTTCGGCTGTCGCATGCGCGGGCCCGCGACGCGGTGATGGCGGCATTTGATACGGAGGGGATCGCGGGGCGTTTCGAGGCCGTGGGGTTGGCTACGCATCGCATCGCCACCGCCGTCGCCGATAAGAAGACCTATCTCGTGCGGCCCGATCTCGGGCGGCGACTGCATGACGCGTCGCGCGCGCAGCTCGCGCCTTTTGCGCAGACGTGGGGGCAACGCGATCTGGTGATCATCGTTTCGGACGGACTCGCCGCGCAGGCGGCCGAGCGCCACGCGGTCGAGACGGTGGTGTTTCTGGCCGAGCATCTCACGGCGGCGGGGTGGACGCTTTATCCGATCCTGCTCGCGCCTTTCGGGCGCGTGAAACTTCAGGACGAAGTCGGCGAGCTGCTTGGCGCGCGCCACGCGTTGATGCTTCTGGGCGAACGCCCGGGTCTCGGCACGCCGGACAGTCTCGGCGCCTATCTCACGCATCATCCGCGCGCGAGTTGCACCGATGCGGATCGTAACTGCGTGTCGAACATCCGTCCCGAAGGGCTTCCGCCCGCGCTCGCCGCGCGCAAGCTGGCGCATCTGCTCATGGAAAGCGCCCGTCTGGGCGTGAGCGGCGTGGCGCTCAAGGACACGGAGGCGACGGGCGAAATAGAAGGATGAATTAACCGCGGATCACGCGGCGCAGGTTGTCGCACACGATGGCGGCGGCGACGCCGGCGTTGAGCGATTCGGCGGCGCCGTATTTCGGGATTGTCACGTAATGCGTGACATACTTTCGCACGGCCTCCGAGAGGCCGCGGCCCTCGCTGCCGATCACGACGACGGCGTCGCGCAGCGCGGGGAGCGTGTGGACATCGTTCCCGCCGAGATCGCACCCGAGCACGGGCGTGCCGGCGGCGGCGAGCGGCGCGAGCACGGCGGGCAACTCGGCGGTGAACGTCTTCACGCGGACAAATGAACCCATGCTCGCGTTGATTACTTTCTGGGAAAACAGGTCGGCGCAGTCGGGCGAGAGCAGCACGCGGTCGAAGGCAAACCAATCGGCCACGCGGAGGAGCGTGCCGACGTTGCCCGGGTCTTGGATGCCATCGAGGGCGAGCGTGAGTCCTCGCGCAAACTCGTCGGCCGCCGGCGTCGGGTGCGCGATGCGGCCCACGGCGAATACCTCGGAAGGCGTGGGGAAGTGGCTGATGCGGGCGATCTCCTCGGCGGTGATTTCGATCGTCTTCGCGCCGGCCGGACCTGCCCAGGCGGCGGTTGCGTAGAGTTCGGCGAAGGTGACGCCGGCGGCGAGCAGCTCGGCGACGACCTTGGGGTTTTCGACGACGTAGAGCCCTTCCGTCTCGCGGTGCTTTTTTTCGCGGAGGGCGCGGAGGCGGGTGATCTGGGCCTTGGTCAGCATCGCGCGAGCAAGAGCGGGAGCGCGGGGGAATGCAATTGGTCTCAACATGCGTTTTGTTTTTGCGCCCCGCATGCGCGCATGCGATGTCTGGGGGCACACCTCTACGATTGCTTCCATGAACGCCAAAACGTTTTTCCGCACCCTAGGTTTCCTGCTCATTCTTTTGCTGGTGATCCTCATCAGCACCGAGAACACGCAGATGATTGATTTCCATTTCTCGCTGCTGCTGCCCAAGCCGGTGCGCGCGTCGGCGGCCTTTGTGTATTTCGCGCTGTTCGCGGTCGGCGTCATCGGCGGCACGATGTTGCACGGCGGCGGCTCGGGCGGATCTACCGGCTCGTCCAAGGGGAAAAAATAACCGCCTGCCCGAGCGACGCCCCGCCGTATGACCAAGCCGCTTCGGTGGGGGATTCTCGCCACGGGGAAAATTGCCGGAGTCTTTGCGCGCGATTTGGCCGGTTCGCGCACCGGTCGTCTGGTTGCAGTGGGCAGTCGTTCGGCGGAGTCGGCGCGGCGTTTTGCGGACGAGCACGGCATCGCGCCAGCGCACGCGCACGGGAGTTATGAGGCGCTGCTGGCCGACCCGGAGGTGGATGCGGTTTATATTTCCACGCCGCATCCGCAGCACGAAGAGTGGGCGATCAAAGCTGCAACGGCGGGCAAACATATCCTCTGCGAAAAACCACTTGCGCCCGACCTGGCTTCAGCGCGCCGCGTGGTCGAGGCAGCCCGTGCGCAAGGCGTGCTGCTCATGGAGGCGTTCATGTATCGTTGCCATCCGCAGACGATCCGCGTGGTCCAGCTCATCCGCGCAGGCGTGCTCGGCAAAGTGGGGCTTGTGCAGGCGGCCTTTAGTTTCAACACGCCTTTCGATCCCGACAGCCGCATCTGGAACAACGCGCTCGGTGGCGGGGGCATTTTGGATGTGGGCGGCTATCCGGTTTCATGGGCGCGTCTTGTGGCGGGGGCGGTCGAGGGGCACCCGTTTCTCGATCCCGTGCATATCTCCAGCGCGGGAGTGCGCCACCCGCAGACGGGCGTGGACGCTTATGCGGCGGCGACGCTTTCTTTCGGCAACGACGTGATCGCGCAGGTTTCGTGCGGCGTCGGCCTCACGCAGGAAAACGTCGTGCGCATCTACGGCTCCGAAGGCTGGCTGCTCGTGCCGTCGCCTTACGTCGTCACGCGCGATCTTTCGCCGACAACCCTTCTGTTGCATCGCGCGGGGGCGGCTGCACCGGAGGAAATCGTCGTCACGCCTGACCGCCCGCTCTACGCTTATGAGGCCGATGCGTTTGCCGATGCGCTCGCCGCCGGCCTGCGCGACGTGCCGGCGATGTCCACTGCGGATACGTTGGGCAACATGGCCGTGCTCGATACCTGGCTCCGCCAAGTCGGGGTGGTTTACGCGCACGCGATTTCTCCGGCTTCGCCTCTCGCGTGAACGTCCGCCTCCTCACGTGACATTTTTCAGAGCGGCATGAACCTTAATCGCGATCTCAAGAGCCCTGCGCTCATTCACGCGAAAGGATTTTTATTTCTGGTCCTGGGGCTGCTGGGGGCGGGCGCGCTCTACGCGCCTTCGCAAAATTTCCGCACGCTTTTCCTGCTGGCGATCACGGTGTGGGGATTCTGCCGCTTCTATTATTACCTGTTC
>JAHFTG010000231.1 GCA_023269455.1 Opitutaceae bacterium
ACGTCGGCCTCGGCCGGCAACGTTTCCCCAAGCAGCGCCTCGAGTTCATTGACGTTGGGCTTGATGACATCCGGCGCGGCTTTCAGAGCCTCTCGCAACGCCTCGCCGCTCGCGTCCAGCACCGTGCGGACGCCGTTGGCTTTGAGCGTGGCAATAAACTCCCCGTAGATGCCAACGGGAACGCCGGGCGGCAGGCTGCCCGCCAGCACGCACCAATCACCGGTCAGCGCCGCCAGTTGCCCGCGCAACACGTCGAGATCTGCGCTCGTGGGCGAGAGGCCGGGGAAGTTGATGTCGGTCGTCTGCCCGTGCGCCGGATCGACTATCTTGATGCCCGTGCGCGTCTCGCCAGGCAGCCGGAGGCAGCGGTCCTCGATGCCACGGGCGGCGAAAAACGAATCGAATATCCCCGCGTTGTCGCGCCCGAGAAAACCCAGCGCCGCGACGGCGTGTCCGTTTCCGGCGAGCGCGGCGGCGACGTTTACGCCCTTGCCGCCCGCGCGGTCGCTTGTCTGTTCGACACGGTTGACCGCGCCCGCCGTGAAACCGGGGATAGTCACCGTGCGGTCGATGGCCGGGTTGAGCGTGAGGGTGGCGATCATCCGCGTTTGAGTTTCAGCAACCGCTCCCCTGCCGCGTGCAGCGTCGCCGGCTTTTTGGCGAAGTTGAGCCGCACGTAGCGGTTCTCTCCATTGGCAAAAAAACTCGACCCCGGCACCGGCGCGACGCCGATCTCCTTCGCCATCCAGTGCGCGAACTCCACGTCGCTCGCGAAGCCGAACGGCGAGATGTCCATCATCACGAAATACGCGCCCTCGGGCCGCGTATAGGCGAGGCCCGTCTGGTCAAGATAGCCGAGCAACACATCGCGCTGCGCCTGATACTCGGCGCACAACCCCGCGTAATACTCAGGCCCCCACCCCAACGCCGTGACCACCGCATGCTGCAACGGCGCCGCCGCGCCCACCGTCAGGAAATCGTGAACCTTCCGCGCCTGCGCGATGATCTCCGGCGCCGCGTGCAGATAGCCCAGCCGCCAGCCCGTGATCGAAAACGTCTTCGACAGCGACGACACGCTCAGCGTGCGTTTCGCCATCCCCGGCAGCGTCGCGAAATACACGTGCTTCCGCCCGTCAAACACGAGGTGTTCGTAAACCTCGTCCGTGATCACAAACGTGTCGAACTCCTCCGCCAGCGCCGCGATCTGCATCAACTCCTCGCGCGTGAACACGCGTCCGCACGGATTCGACGGATTGCAGAGGATGAACGCCTTCAACCCGCCGCCCGTCGCAAACGCCGCACGCAGTTCCGCCGGATCAAAGCCATACTGCGGCGGATGCAGCGGCACATGCACCGCCGTGGCCCCGCTGAGGATGGCATCGGCGTTGTAGTTCTCGTAGAACGGCGAAAACATCCCGATGCGGTCGCCGGGATCGCACACCGTCATCACCGCCGCGAGCATCGCCTCGGTCGCTCCGCAGGTGACGACGAGTTCGCGCAGCGGATCGACCGGCAGTCCGGTGAAACGCGTGAGCTTGGCCGCCAGCGCGTCACGCAGCTCGGGCGAGCCCCACGTCACCGCGTATTGGTGACGCCCCGCGTCCATCGCATCCTTCGCCGCCTGCACGAGGGCGGCGGGCGGATCGCCATCGGGAAAACCTTGGGACAAGTTGATCGCCCCGTGTTGCACGGCGACGCGCGACATCTCGCGGATGAGCGACTCGGTGAAGACCGACGTGCGGCGGGAGGTGCGCGGCATGAGACGACGTGCGTGCGGACTTGGACCTATTACGGGATTTTCAACTCCATCCCGATCTTCAGGTCGTTCTGGCTTTTCATCACGTCGCGGTTGGCCGCGTAGATGTCGCGCCAACGGGACTTGTTGCCATAATAACGCTGCGCGAGGCTGAAGAGCGTGTCGCCCTTCGACACCGTGTGCTTGCGCCCGCTTGTGGCGGAATTCGTGTTGGAAACACTCGGACGCGGCGCGGGCGTTTGCACGCCGGGGCGATTGAGTGAAACGGTCGGAGCCACCGGTTGAGGAGTCGGCGGCGTCACCATCTGCTCGGGCGCGGGATCGGGCGCGCGGGCGATGGGCGAATCATCGGGATTCACCGCGAGCGGGGCGGCGGACGTGTCGGCCGAAACCGGCGACGCCGACAGGGATACGCGCGGCGTGTTGATCGATTGGGTGCGGGAGGCGATGAGCTGGTCCTTGAGCTGGGAATTCTCGCGCTGGAGCTGGTCCAGTTTGTCGAGCAGATCGAGGCGCTCCATCTGGTTGTCCAGCGGCTGGGCGGGCAGCGTGCGGGCAAACTCACGCGTGGCCGCATCGATGCGCTGGCGCACGAGATCGGCCTGCGGCGAATTCGGCTTCAACTCGCGAAACTTCCGGTAGTGGTAGATCGCCGCGATGGGATCCTTGATGTGCGTCTGGTAAAGGATGCCGAGTTCGAGGTGGGATTCGGGCGCATCGTCGCCGCGTTTTTCGAGGACTTTCTGGAACGCCACGAGCGCCTCCTGGTTGCGCCCCTGCCGCAGGAGTTCCTTGCCGCGGCGGTAGTCGGAATCGTCGATCTCGGCCGTGAACGGCGAGTCGGCGGAACGTTCGCAGCCCGCAAAAAACGGCAGCGCGGCAAACGCACAAAACCAAAGGACAGGAAAACGGAACCTCATCGACGGCGGGAAATGGGATTGAACGATAAAAAGTTGCTCCTAAGTCTCGCACTCCGACTTTCGACTCAAACTCTAAATGGCCCTCGACCCCAAAACCGCCCTCAGCCGCGCCCGCGCCTGCATCAAAATCGAACAGGAAGCGCTCACCGCCACCGCCAAGGGTCTCGACCAAGGATTCGTGGACGTTGCCCGCGGCGTCGAGGCGACCGCGGCCACCGGCGGCAAGATCATCTTCAGCGGCGTCGGCAAATCCGCCCACATCGCCCAAAAGCTCGTCGGCACCTTCAACAGCATCGGCCTGTCCGCCTGTTTTCTCGACGCCACCCAGGCGCTGCACGGCGATTTCGGTCTCGTGGGCAAAGGCGACCTCGCATTCCTTCTGAGCAACAGCGGCCAGACCGAGGAAGTCCTACGCCTTATCCCGGCCTTGAAACGCTTCGGCGTCGGCATCGTGGCCTTCACGAGCCACGCGACGTCTGACCTCGCCAAAAACGCCGACCTCAAACTCGTTTACCACGTCCCGCGCGAAGCCTGCCCGCTCAAGCTCGCCCCGACCGCCAGCACGACCGCCGCCCTCGCGCTGGGTGATGCCCTTGCGATGGTTCTCCTCGCCGCCCGCGGCCTTACGCGCACCGACTTCGCCAAGTATCATCCCGGCGGCAATCTCGGCCGCGTGCTCCTCCTCCGCGTCAAAGACATCATGCGCAGCGGCAACCGCCTGCCCGTCGCGCCGGAGACCGCCACCACCCAAGCCGCCATCCTCGCCATGACGAAGGCGCGCAGCGGCAGCATCGCCATCGTCCATCCGAAATCAGGCAAACTCACCGGTATTTTCACCGATGGAGATTTCCGCCGCAGCGCCCTCACCGGCGCAGGCTTCCTCGAAAAGCCCGTCGCCACCTTCATGACGCGCTCACCCAAAGTCGTCGCTGAAGACGCGCTCGGCGTGGACGCCCTGAATCTCTTCGAAGCCCATAAAATCGACGACCTCATCGTCGTTGACGCCAAAGGCAAACCCGTCGGCCTCGTGGACGGTCAAGACCTGCCCAAGCTGAAAATCGTCTGAGCGGGCGCACGCACCCCGAATCACCGTCATGCCCACGCCCCCGTTTTCCTACCAGGACACGTTTCAACTCGGCCCCGACGACACCGAGTATCGCCTGCTTTCGACCGAAGGTGTTTCCACCACGACCTTCGAAGGCCACGCCATCCTCAAGGTAGAGCCCGAGGTGCTCGCCTTCGTCGCCCAGCAAGCGCTCCGCGAGACGTCGTTTCTCCTCCGCCCGAAGCACCTCGCGCAAGTCGCCACCATCCTCGAAGACCCCGAAGCCTCGACCAACGACCGCTACGTCGCGCTCACCCTCCTGAAAAACGCCGAGATCTCCGCCGAAGGCATCCTCCCCTTCTGCCAGGACACCGGCACCGCCATCGTCATGGGCAAGAAAGGCCAGCAAGTCTGGACCGGCGCCAACGACGCCGAATGGCTCTCGCGCGGCATCTACGAAACCTACACCAAGGAAAACCTCCGCTACTCGCAGACCGCCCCGCTCGACATGTTCAACGAGGTCAACACCGGCACCAACCTCCCCGC
>JAHFTG010000232.1 GCA_023269455.1 Opitutaceae bacterium
TTCTTCCGTGGCTATCTCGGCATCTCCGATGGCGTCGTTCAGTGCCTGCCCATGACGGTCTATCTCCTCTTCAACGCCAGCGGCTGCCTCTCCGTTGAGCAGAGCGTCAATCAACGCCCGCTGACGGGCCACGAGGGATTCGGAGAGTTCGATCATGCCAAGCCCCGCTAGGTCGAGTTTGAACGAGCCGATTTGACGGGCGGCGGTAACGCCCTGGGCGATGGAAGCACGGAGTTCCTTGACCTGCCGCAGATGGGCGGACGCCTTTTGCAGGCGTAGAACTTGGGTGGGATTGTCGAGGTCGAGTTTATTCATTGTGAGTTAAGTTCTTATGGGAAGTATATCGAATTGGGTGACACCGGTGACACCCGTTCCCTAAAGTCTCCTCGCGCATGTGTGTGTGAGGAGTTTATGGAATAGGTGTCACCGGTGTCACCCGACTGTCTAACTCGTTGTTTAATAGCATTGGATGGGTGACACCTCTGGGTGGCCTCAGTTGTATTCCAAGGCGAGCCCCGTCCATCCGCGGACGCCGCCATGTCCCCGGTGGCTCATCAGACCCTTGCCTTGCAGGAAGCCGGCGAACCGATTGCTGAAGACCTTCGCGGCGCCGTTGTCATTGCACCATGCTTCGTAATGACGGCGGATGGTCACCGATGACGTGAGCCCGTCCGGTCGTAGTTCGCCGTCGGCAGCGAGCATGTCTGCCCACCATTCTCCGAGGACATCGTTCTTCGACCGATACTCCGCAGTCGCAGCCTCGACTGATTCCGGGGCCGCCAGCCCGATGCGTCCACCTCCGCGTGCCTGCCAATCAAAGCACCCGGCCAGAGCCCAGGTGAGCAGTGCCGAGCGTGCGTTTGCATCCGTGGTCAGCGTGCGCTTCACGTTTGGATCGCGGTCCGCCAGTGGAATCGCCCCGAACTTCAGTTTCATCATCCGGCGCCAGAGCCCCGAGTCGTCACTATCCGCGCGCGGATCGTAATTGGATACCAACCACAGTTTCCAACTCTGTGCGAAGGTTACGGGCGCGCTGTATAGCGCGCGGGCCGTAATGGGCTCATTGCCGGTGAGGGTTTTCACGATTCCTGCGTCGAGCCTCGCGCTCTGGTCGCCCTCGCTGGCGTAGGCCAACCGTGCTCCGCGCAGTTTGATGAGATCGGGGCTGGCGGTCCCCGGTCCCCGCCCGTGTTTGGCCAGCACGAACGACTCGAAGCCAAGTTTGACCGCATAGTCCCCGAGCATTTCGGACACCGCCTCGGTCAGAGTTGTTTTGCCCGAACCGCCGTCGCCTTGAAGCAGGAAGAGGGTTTCGGTCGAGGCGTCGCCGGTCAGCGCTGCTCCGAAGCAACGGGCCAAGAAAGTCCTCATCCCAACCGTGCCGGATTCGACCGTGACTAGAAATTTTTCGAGGACCGGATGCGTCGCGCCGGCATCGAAGTGGACCGGGGCGAGCTTGGTGATGTAATCCTCACGGCGATGGGGACGAAGATCCCCCGTGCGTAGATCGAGCGTTCCGTTGAGCACGTTGAGTGTCCACGGATCGCGGTCAAAATCGGACGCGGTTACTGCGAGCCGAGGATCGCTCCGGGCAAGATCGACGGCGGATTTCACACGCGACCCGTTTTCCAGATTCAGGGCCGCCTTGATGCGGGCCTCCCGGTTGTCCCCGGTCATACTGGAACGCTTTTGAGTCCACTTCCGGGCGGATTGTTTGCCGAGTTCAAGGGCGCGGCTCTCGCCATCAATCGCCCAACGCCGACCATCCCAGGCCAGCCATCCGAGTCCGGCGCAGTGGCGCAGGTCTTTGGATTGCCACTCAGCGAAACGAAGAGAGGCGTCGAGGTCGGTGTTCAGGTCTTGTGAGTCCATCGCCTTGCTGGCGTCGAAAACAGGGGGGAGGAGCCAACCCAAGGGAGGCTTTCCGTCCGCAGGCGAACGCGCGCCGTCGAGCTTGTGCTCAAGGTCGGACGTCTCCCACGGAGGCGAACAACGGGCGTTGTATTCCTGGAACAACGGCATCGCATCGGCGTCGCTCAACCCAAAGCCCCAGGCCAGTGCGAGGGCGACAGTCCACGTCGCCTGGTGGCCGCCTTGGCCTGAAACGGCGGGAGGAAGGCTCGCGACGTGGGCGCGAGCGGTGGCGATAATTTCCGGTGCGGTAGCGTTTGTCTCGATGGGCGCTGCCATCACGGGTGTTGTCGGTGCAGGATCGGGCACCGGGAGGATTTGCACGGTTGCCGGATCGGCGAGATATGCGTCGGCGTCGTGCGAAACGTAGCACAACCGACTGACGTCCTTACCGGACGGGTCCGCAGTCAGACTGTGGACGGTGAGAAAACGAGCTTCGGCTGCCTTGAAGCACCGCCCGTGCTCAATGTCAGTGGGCACCGCGACGAGGACCTTCAGGCCAGTGCCCGACGGACTGATGAAAGAGGCGCAAACGTGCGGATCGTTAGTTAGGGCGGCGCGCGTCGCGACGGGATCGGATAGATCGTCGAGGTCGATGACCAGAACGCCGGACCGAATGAGTAGACCTGCCTTGCTACGCGCGGAAAACGTGCCGCCGAAGATGGCGGCGGGAAGGTTCCGTTTCAGGATCTTTGCGGCCTCTAGCTGAAAGGCGTTGTCCCCGGCGCCGGCCAAGACTGTGCGGAGTTGCGCGATTCGATCCGACCATTGACCGTTTTTGATGCCGTCGAGAACCGAGGCGATGGTTACTGGGTCGCCTTGAATCGCATTAGATGTGGCCGTTGCGCGACTGACAAGCGCAGCGGGATAGAGGAAAGGATCAGCCACGGGCGACCTCGCTTTCCAGACGATGCGGCGCGTGGATTACCGCGCATAGCACGACGTCCTTGCCGAATTTATCGAGGCCCAGCTCTCCGAGCATGAATCGGACGGCGCTCCGCGTGCTGCGTCGGATTTCACCGCGGTCACAATCCAGCAAACCGTAGTGGCCACGACCGAGCCGGTTAGTGCGCACGAAGATCGGAATAATGTGGGATTCCGTGAGAGGAAACACCACGCTCGATGCGGTGACCTCGGGCCAGTTGCGCAGGATGAGAAGAACGCTGCTGGTAAGGATTCCGCGACGAGCGGTGACTTGCTTGGGCGTTAAGGAGGGGAGAGGGGAATTCATTTTGAAGTGGTTTGCGGGGTTTTGGGCTTACTGCCGTCGCGGGCGTTATTCGGGCAGCGCAGAGGCAAGCCCAGGTGCCGACGGATTCGGACGAGCGTCTTGCTGACCGAGGCGCGGGTAAGCCGGCCACCGACTAGCACGGCGTTGGACTTGTCCGCGCGGTTGGCGAGGTCTGCCATCGCGATGGCGGCCATTTCGCTGCCGACGCCGGCAGCCAAACCTTCCTCGAAGGCGAGAAGGCCGACCTCTTCGACGTCGAGTGCGATCTCGGCAGCGACAGTCTCGGGGGTAGGAAACTGTCCGGTGCGGAGGAGATGAGCCATCGTGGCCTCGATCTTTGTTTTGAGGGAGGCGTGCGCCTTGGGAGTGAGGGTGCTCAAGCGAGTTCCTCCCGGGAATTGAACTCCCGTAGGCTACGCAGGAGTCCCCGTTCGCGTTGAACGCGGGTGTGCTGACGGCGTTCCGTTTCGGTCGGGGCGAGATGTGCGAGACGTCCGTGTTTTACCCGGCCAGACCTGGACACACCCTTTGCGGTAATGGGGCGATTTTTCACCGGGCACCCCCGGTCACTGGTGCGGCCTGGCGGCCGGTTTTCGCGACGACGAGGCAGTTCCGCTCAAGCGCCGCCCGGACTTGGGCGACGTCGAAGCGGATAAGACGCCCGCCGATGCGGAAGAACGGAATAGTTTTCTTCTTTGTCTGGGTGCGGACCCAACGAAGTGAGGGGCGGGTTGCGGGCTCGAACAGACGGGCTAGAAGCCCGTGGGCATCGACGAGTTGATCGTCTTGGGATGTATTGGTCTGGGACATGCCGCTGGCGGCGTGTCAACTTGAGCACCCTGTTTCATCCACATGGCATCTGTTCACCCTCCGTTTCATCTACGGTCAACTTATCCCGGCGCCGGGATCGAGGTGCGGTTACTTCTCCCGACGTCGGGAGAAGTTAACACGTCTTCACGACGTCGTGAAGACGAGCCGTTTTGGCGCAATGGACCAGAACCGGTCGGCTTCCTCCTCTGACATCATGTCGAGGTAGTGGCGTCGGATGATTGCCTCGCTGTTGCCGGCCTCCAAGGCGCAGTCTCCGAGGGAACGGAATTTGGCGACGTGGGCGCTTACGAA
>JAHFTG010000233.1 GCA_023269455.1 Opitutaceae bacterium
GGCGGCGACCAGAGCGATCTCTTCGATGGCGGTGGCCTTGAGTTCGCTTTCGGGCGAGCGCCACTCGATGGAGGCGCTGATGTCTGCGGCCGGTGGCGGTGGGACGGGGGCTGGCTTGGCGAAGAGTATCCGAAAGCCAAATATGCCTGACTCGGTCAGGAGTAGCAGCAGGGCGACGATGAGGACGAACTGGCCGGCGTGCCAGGCGAGGGCGCGGGGGACGCGGTGGTCGGCGAGCTTGGCGGCGGTATCGGCGCGTTGGGCGGCGGCGAAGGCAGAAAGGTTGTCAGAGAGTTCGGCGGCGGTCTCGAGGCGGGCTTGGAGAGACCATTGGCTGTCGAGATCGCGCGCGACCGCGCCGGTGTCGATGCGGCGGGCGCGGATGAACCAGATCGTCAGCGCGAGCGCTGACGAAATGATCAATGACCAATGTCCAATGACCAATGTCGAAGAAAGCCAGGCGAGGTGTTGGGCGAACGCGAGGGTGGCGGCTAGGAGAGCGAGGGCGAGCGCCCACACGAGCATGGTGTGCCGACGCCGCCGATGCTGGATGCGGACGAGGTGGTCGGGCGTAGTCATCGGAAGGTGCGGTTGGCGAAGGCGAGTTCGGCGAGGGCGAAGACGGCCATGGCGGCGAAGCACCACCACCACAGGGGGCTTTGCTGCTCGGCGTCCTGCGCGGCGAGGTTGATGCGGGCGGAGGTGTTGGAGGAAGCGGCGGGCTCGGTGGAGGCGAGCTGGGCCCAGGGCGTGCCTTCGGACCACGGAGCGAGGTCGCTTTCTTCGGGCGGGACGTTGGCGGCGAAGAGGCTGCGTTCGTTGCCGCGCGACCACTCGTAAACGCCGGGGGCGGTAGGAGTGATGGAATTTGAGATTTGAGATATTGGATTTGAGAGGGCCGGACCTGAGAGGGCGCGCCAGGAGCCGGGGGCTCCATCGGGCAGGGTGAGCGGCTGACCGACGATGGCGGCGTTGCCGGTAACCGGGCCGGTGTCGAGGAGGCGGAGGGCAACGTGGTGGAGAAACGGCACGAAGGCGGGGGCGAGAGGCCAGTCGCCGTCGCGGCGGTCGGCGGTGAAGCCGGCGATGAGCACGCGGCCGGCGCCGATGCGGAGTTCGCCGAAGGCCGGAGTGCCGTCGCTCCACGAGGCGAGCGGTTCGACGGCATCGGCGGGCAATGACCAGCCGCGTTTGAAGGTCCAGCCGACGAGGCTGCGGAGGTTGGCATTGGCGAGCGGGGCGACGAGCGGGTGATCAACCGCCCAGTCGCGGATGCGAGCCGCACCGTCGGGCAGGGCGATGGGCGTGATGCCGTGGGTGGCGAGCCAGTGGAGTTGGGCGGCGTCGCCGTCGAGGAAGATGAAGGCGGAGCCGCCGGCGGAGAGAAAGGTGTCGAGGCGGGCGGCGGCTTCGCCTGTGAACGAGGTTTCGTTGCGGAGGATGGCGGCGGCGGGCGCGGGCCAGGGCGAAGTGGAAACGGGAGCGATGCGCAGCGTGGGGGGGAGCGTGGCGAGCGTTTGGCAGGCGGTGCCCGCGTAGTCGGCGTCGGCACCGGCGGGGGCGCGGTCGAGGAGGATCAGGCGGCGCGCACCGGCGGCGGGCGCGAGCGCCCAGGCGGTGTCGTCGGCGGGGAGGTCGTCGGGGTCGAGGGCGAAGCGTATCCAGCCTTTCGATAGTGCGGCGGCGGGCAGGGTCAGGCGAACGGGGCGGGATTCGTTGGCGGCGAGGTCGAGCGGCTCGGTGTGGAGTTCTGCGCGGTCATCGCCGGCGAAGAGCTTGAGCGTGCGCTTTTGCGCGGAGCCGAAATTGCGGACGGTCACGGAGGCGATGACGGTGTCGCCGGATGGTTGGGTGACGGCGGCGGACAGGAGCGCGGCTTGTTTTGTTGGGGATGTTGCGGGGGCGTCGGGGAAGGAGGTGACGACGCCGGGCGGGAGGTGGCGGGCGAAGTCGGTGCCGGCCCAGCCGACGGCCTGGTGATCACCGAGGTAGATGAGTTTGCGCGAGCGCGCGGATGCGGCGGCGAGGGTGTCGGCGGCGAGGCGGAGGGCGGGTTCGACGCGGGTGGTTTCCCAGCCGGGGGGCAATGCGTCCAGCGCGGCGAGAGCGGCGGCGGTGTCGCGCGTGGGCGGCACGAGCCAGGTGGGCCGCGGGTTCATGAGGAGTAAGCCGAGGGTGTCACCGGGGGACGAGTTGCCGATTTCGCGGCGGGTCCAGGATTTCAACTGGGACCAGCGGTCGCCGACTTGGAGGCTGAAGGAGTTGTCGATGACCACGACGGAGGCGCGGGCGTAGGCGGGCGCGGGCTCGCCGAAGAACGGACGCGCAAAGGCGGCGGCGAGCATAGCGAGTGCGAGGCAGCGCAACGTGAGCACGAGGCGGCGGTAGAAGTTCTGGCGGCGCTGGCGCGGCTGGTTGGGCGCGAGAAAACGCAGCGCGGGAAACGGCACGGTGCGCGTGACGCGGCGACGCAAGAGATGAAGCGCGAGCGG
Organism: Opitutaceae bacterium; assembly: GCA_023269455.1. Classification (GTDB taxonomy): domain Bacteria; phylum Verrucomicrobiota; class Verrucomicrobiia; order Opitutales; family Opitutaceae; genus Rariglobus. Next base: position 2,493 of record JAHFTG010000233.1, read on the forward strand.
CAGGACGATCGCGGCACCGGCGAGGAGAAAGTTGGGGCTGAGCCAGTTCATGGGTCAGTGTTGGCCGTCGCGGCGGGCGAGGCAGGCGCGGAGGGCGTCGAGCGGGGGGGCGTCGGTGCGCAACTCGAGGGCTTCGCAGCCGTAGTCGCGGCAAGCGGCGGTCACGGCGGCACGGTGGGCGGAGAAGCGGGTGCGGTAGTCGCGCGCCTGGGCGGCGGGATCGAGGAGGAGGTCGTCACCGGTTTCGATGTCGAAGAAGACGCTCGGGTCTTTGAAGTTGAAATCCACTTCGGCGGGGTCGGCGATTTGCAGCGCGATGAGATCGTGGCGTTCGTGGCGCAGGCGCTGAATGACCGGCGTGAGGGCGGACGGGTCTTCGTAGAAATCGCTGGCGACGACGAACAGGCAGCGACGCGGGGCGATTTGGAGGACGGTGTGCAGGGCGCGGGCGAGATTGGTGGTCTGGCCGGTCTGCGGTTTGTCGAGGAGGCCCCAGACGGTTTGCAGGCGGACAGGAGAACGTGAGGGCGGGAGCCATTCGGCGAGGTCGGCGGAGATCAGGCCGGCACCGCAGGCGTCGCGCTGGCGGCGGACGAGGAGGGCGAGTGCGCCGAGGAGGGCGCGGGCGTAGTCGAGCTTGCTCAGCGAATCCTTGGCGCTGGCGTAGGCCATCGAGGTGGAAACATCAAGGAGGAGGACGACGCGCAGCGGGGTTTCCTCGTGGGCCTCGCGGAGGTGGAGGCGGTCGGTGCGCGCGTAAAGCCGCCAGTCCACGCGGCGGAGATCGTCGCCCATCTGGTAGTCGCGGTAATCGGCGAACTCGATGCTCGCGCCCTTGCGCCGGCTGGCGTGGCCGCCGATACCGAGCGCGTCGGCGAGGCGGCGGGCGCGCAGCGGGAGTTTGCCGAGCGCGGCGAGCTCGGCCATGTCGAGGGGCTGCACGGGTGGCGGGTAGTAGCCGATGCGCCTCGGAAGAGGTGGAGGAACGGCGTGCGTGACGCCGGAGGCTGCTCGGTTGATGAGGGCCATGACGGCGCGGTTCAGGCTTTCACGGTCTTAAGGATGTCGGCGATGATGGCGTCGGCGGTAAGGCCGTCGGCCTCGGCGCGGTAGTTGAGGATGAGGCGGTGGCGGAGGACGATGTTCGCGGCGGCGGCGACATCCTCTGCGGCGCAGTTGAGGCGTCCGTCGAGGGCGGCGGCGGCCTTGGCACCGAGGGCGAGCGCCTGCGAAGCGCGCGGACCGGCGCCCCACTGGACGCAGCGTTTGACTGAGGCGGGTGCGAGGGCGTTGTCGGGGCGCGTGGCATGGACGAGGCGCACGGCGTATTCGGCGACGCTGGCGGGCACGTGGATGCGGCGGACGGCGCGCTGGAGGCCGAGGAGGGTGTCGGCGGTGCAGATTTTTTCGAGGGCGGCGGGCGGGGCGCCGGTGGTGGATTGGAGGATACGCACCTCGTCGGCCGCGCTGGGGTAGCCGACGTGGAGGCAGAATAAAAATCTGTCGAGCTGCGCCTCGGGCAGCGGGTAGGTGCCTTCCTGTTCGATGGGGTTTTGGGTCGCGAGGACGAAGAACGGCGCGGGCAGATCGCGGGTGCGGCCGGCGACGGTGACACGACGTTCCTGCATGGCTTCGAGGAGGGCGGACTGGGTCTTGGCGGGAGCGCGGTTGATTTCGTCGGCGAGGAGGAGCTGGGTAAAGACGGGGCCGGCGATGAAGCGGAACTCGCGTTTCCCGTGGTCGTTTTCCTCGATGAT
>JAHFTG010000234.1 GCA_023269455.1 Opitutaceae bacterium
GCGCTCGAAGCTGCACTCGGCAGGGGAGAGGAGGGAGAGGCGGCCTTCGAGGAGGCGGAGTTGGTTGGCACCGGCGGCGAAGGCTTGGGCGGCGCCTGCTTCGTCATCGGCGGCGGCGCGTGCGAGGCAGGATAAGAGGAGGGCGATCTCGTGATCGACGGCTTGAAAGGAATAAATTTCGTCGCCGGGAGCGTGCGGGGCTTTGCCGAGGGCGAGGTGGTGCGAGAGGACTTTTTGGAGGGCGAACTCGAAGGTCGTGACGCGGCCGTCGGCGTGGACGAGTTCGTCGAGCGTATCGAGAAGTCGTGACAAGTCGGCGGCGGGGAGATCGTGCAGCGCGGGGAGCGAGAGCAGGACGAGCGGCAGGCGGGCTTCGGGGCGCAGGTCGCGGAGAGAGCCGTCGAGTGCGGTGACGGAGGCCGCGAGGGATGCGCCGCCGTGTTGCGCGATGAGGGCTTGCTGGCGCGCGCGAGGCTCTTCGGCGGCGTCGAGGAGGAGGCCGCAGATGAGGGCGCTGGCGGTGGCGGGTGCGCGGGTGGCTTCGCGAAGGGCGGTGGGGGCGGCGTCGAGGAGGGTTTGGGCGTTGGAGACGTTTTCGGAAGTGAGCGTGCCGATGGAGGTGATGATGGCGTGGGCGGGGCCGCGAGTCGGAGTGGCGGGTTTGGCGGGAGCGAATCCGGACAGGGGAGCCGAGACATCGTCGGTGGCCTCGGCCCAGGATTTATGGGAGACATCCACGACCTCGGGCGGGTTGAAATACTGGCCGTCGAAGGAGGGATCGATGGCGCGGATGCGCTCGGGGAGGGGAGGATGCGTGGCCCAGAGGCCGCCGAAATTGGAGCGAAAGCCCTGCGCGAAAAAGAAGTGTCCGATCTGCGCGCTTTTAGAGGACTGGAGCTTGGAGCCGAGGGCGTAGCCGCCGATTTTTTTGAGGGCGCCGGTGATGCCGCCGGGGTTGCGGGTGAACTGGACGGCGGAGGCGTCGGCGAGGAATTCGCGCTGGCGGGAGACGGCGGACTGGATGAGGCGGCCGAAGAAATAACCTGCGTAACCGAGCACGAGGAGGACGAGGCCCGCGCCGAGGATGGCGATCATCGCGCCGCCGCCGTTCTTGTTGTTGTCGGAGCGGACGCGCGTGTAGCGCATACTGTAGAGAATGCCGCGGCCGATGAGGCCGATCACGAGGATGCCGAAGACGATGGCCGTGATCTTGAGGTTGAGGCGCATGTCGCCGTTGAGGATGTGGCTGAACTCGTGGGCGATGACGCCTTGGAGTTCGTCGCGGGTGAGTTTTTCCAGGGTGCCGGCGGTCACGGCGACGACGGCGTCGCTGGTGGTGAGGCCGGCGGCGAAGGCGTTAATGCCCTCCTCGTCGGGCAGGACGTAAACGGACGGCATGGGCACGCTGGAGGCGATGGCCATTTCTTCGACGACGTTGAGGAGCTGGCGTTCCTTCAGGTCGGTCGTGTGAGGATCAACGCGGCGTCCGCCGACCATCTCGGCCACCGCGCGTCCGCCGGCGCGGAGCTGCATCCACTTGAAGAGCGAGGCGAAGCCGACGAGGGCGAGTGTGCCAACCGAGACGATGGCGAAAATCTGCGGGTCCCACCATGACTGCGAGGCGGAGGACGAGTTTTGATAATTGTCGTAATCGTCCTGGCGGGCGAGCCGAACGGGAGCGTAGTTGAGTGCGATGATCGTCGCCGTGTAACCGGCGGCAATGACCCCGGCCACGGCGAGGGCAAACAACACGACGAGCCGGCTGGTGCGCTGTTTGGCGCGGGCCTGGGCCTCAAAGAAATCCATGGGCGATCGTCAGGTCGGCGGGGGCGGGGTGGCAACCCATCGCGGGGCCATGCGCAGGCGTTCGCGGCGCGGGATGAAATAGTAGAGGATGGCGCCGAGGATACTCGTGCACAGGATGATGAGAATCCACGCGGTCTTGTCGCTGGTGGGCAGGGGGGAATTCGCGCAGTCCACCAACATCCATACCCAGAAAATAGTCAGCAAAAGGCTGACCATGGCGAAAAAAGCGATGAGGCCCAAGAAGCCGAGGGCCACTCCGCCGAAGGTTTGAGCTGCCTGATCCAGGTTCATCGTGGTTTGCAAGACAGGGGGCGCGGGCTCAGGTGAACTGAACCTTGGGGGCGTTGCGCTCGGCGGGGTCGTCGATCTTGAAGAGTTCGGCGGGGAGGAAGCCGAACATGCCGGCGAAGACGACGTTGGGGAAGACTTCGCGGGTGGTGTTGTAGGTCATCACACTGTCGTTGTAAGCTTGGCGGGCGAAGGAGACTTTGTTTTCGGTCGAGGTGAGCTCTTCGGTGAGCTGCATCATGTTTTGGTTGGCCTTGAGGTCGGGGTATTGCTCGGAGACGACCATGAGGCGGGACAGCGCGCCACCGAGGCCGGACTCGGCGGAGAGCAGGCCCTTCATGGCGTTGGCATCGGCGGGATTGGCGGCGGCGGTTTGCGCGGCGGAGGCGGCGATGTTCCGGGCCTTGATGACTGCTTCGAGCGTCTCGCTCTCGTGCTTCATGTAGCCTTTGGCGGTCTCGACGAGATTGGGGATGAGATCGTAGCGCCGCTTGAGCTGCACGTCGATCTGGGCATAGGCGTTTTTGAAGCGGTTGCGCAGGGCGACGAGGGCGTTATAGATGCCGGCGATCCAGAGGCCGAGGACGACCACGATGACGAACAAAACTCCGAGAGCGATGAGGAGAGGGATCATAGTGAAGCAGGTGGGATGAGGCCGCCGATTCTGCGCGGGGTGCCATCGGGCGCGAGGCGGAACTTATTACAACGCGATTGATTGTTTCCTGTCGGCGTCGCATGGTTTGCGGACGCATGTCGTTCCGAACCCTGCTTGTTTCTTTGCTGCTTGTTGGCGTGCCGACGGTGCGCGCCGCCGAACCCCAGGCCGAGGCCGCGCCGTTCGTGGCGGCGGCGGATGCACCGGTGTCGCCGGGTGAAGGGCTGAGGACGTTTGTGGCGGCGCGGCGCGCGCTGGAGGTGGGTTTTCCGGGAATCGCGGCGGGACTTTATGCGCGCTTGCTGGAGGCTCCGCAGCCGGTCGGCGAGGCTCGCAACGCGCTCGTGCTCGATCTGGTCTCGGCGTTGCTCGACGACGGACGCACGGCGGATGCGGCGCAGGCGTTGCAGCGTTATTTTGGACTGCCGAACGCGGCCTATCATGTGCGCGCGGGATTGATCGCGGTGCGTAACCGAAAACCGGATGCGGCGCGCACGGAGCTCGCGGCGATCAAGGTGGACGATGTGACGGCGGTGGATCGCGGGTGGTTTTATTTTTTGCAGGGGCAGGTGGCGGATGCGGATGGGGATTTCTCCAAGGCGCGGGATGCTTATCAACAGGCGGCGGGGGCGGCGGTTTCGGATTTTCAGCGCGCGCATTTCGTGTTGGCGCGCGAGCAGGCGCGGTTGAACCTCGGCGACGTCACGGACGCGCAGGTGGCGGCCATGCGGCAGAACGCGGATCGTTACCAGGGCCGCAACGTCGGCTACGCTTACGCGCGTCAATATGCGGTGGGGCTGGCCGCGCTGGGGCGGAACGAGGAGGCGGTCAGCTACCTCGGCGTGCAACTCGGGGCGCTGCCGGCGGGCGAGCGGGCGGCGGGCGATGATTTCCGGCTGTTGCTTGGGCTGGTGGACGGTGCGCGAAATCAGGCGGGGCGGAAGGCGTTGGAGGAGTTGCTGGCGGGTGCGGCCGATCCGGATTTGCAGCGGGTGGCGTTGCAATTGCTGGCGCGGAGTTCTGCGGACAGCGGCGTGACGGGCGGATTTTTGGCCATGCTTGAGGGACTGGGTAAACTCGCGCCGCCGCATCCGATTCTGGAGGACATCCTGCTGGTGCGGGGGCAACTATCGCTGGCGGACAAAAACCAGCAGCAACATTATGCGCAGGCCGAGGGCGCGGTGAAGGAGTTGCTGGCGAAGTTCCCCGGTTCTCCGCTCAAACCCGCCGCACTTGGCGTGCTGGTGAGCTCGGCGTGGGAGCAGTATCGTTACCGCACGGCGGCGGATTACGCGCAGCAGGCGAGGGCGCTTTTGCCCGCGGGCGATTTGCGGGCGTCGCTCGGCGTGCTGGTGGCCGAGGCGTATTTCCGCGCGGAGGATTTTCGGAGCGCGGACGACGCCTACGCTGAGGCGCTCAAGGAGATCCCGACCGGCGTGTCGGCGGGGCTTTTGATGGCGCAGCGCGTGAGCGCCGAGATCAAGGGCAACCGGCT